>JAISDJ010000003.1 GCA_031264865.1 Tannerellaceae bacterium
TAAATCCTTATGAATATCTAATCATTACATCCAATAATATCTAATGGTGTCCATTAGAAATACAAACATAAAAATAATATTTTGTTCACACGATGGTTTTAATGGACATTTTGGGATAATTGCTAATATGGAGCAACCCCGTCGCTAATAGGGAGCAACGGCTTCGCTAATAGGGAGCGATTTTGTCAACAGTAATTTCACAGTAAACTCACAGTGATTAACAGTAAAACTACAGTAATCCACAGTAGTTTAACAGTAAAACCCCTAAGGCATCCCAAAGGATCCCCAGAGGATCTACAGAGAAAGAGAAAGAGAAAACTTAAAGAATCCCGTCCATCCATTTCAGGAAGTCTGGCACACGTACACGACTGACCAATACTTCATGCGGACAGACAGGCGAAAAGGAGAGTTTTAAGCGGCTGTTGAAGTATTTAGCCACGTTTTCGATTGACTTCACATTGCCGATGCAATTACGCGATACACGGAAGAACAAACGGCTGTCAAGCTGTTGTTCCAACTGGTCTAACGTATAGTTGATGATATACCGTTTGTTTTGGAATGTATGTAGGAACACTACTCCGTCTTCACTGTAAAAATGGGCAATATCGGTCGTTTCGATGTAATGATAATTATCTCCTTTCGATATCAGGAAGCGGTTTTTATTTTTAGCTGCCAATATCTGCTCAAAATTCTTAGGGTCGGTTTTGTGAGAATCAGGATGGAAGATGTTCTCAAATTTGGTTAATGCAGCCTCTAATTCCTTTTCATCGAAAGGCTTTAACAGGTAATCAATACTGTTCAATTTGAACGCTTTGATGGCGTGCTCGTCGTAAGCAGTGGTAAATATAACAGGAGTATTGACTTCTACATGATTGAATATCTCAAAACAATTACCGTCGGCAAGACGAATATCCAAAAGGATTAAATTTACAGTAGAAGTTTTCAGGAACGCAATAGTATCTATGACTGTTTTGGTTCGTTTCTCCAGCGAATAATCAGGACGTAATTCCGTCATCATACGTTTCAGTTCTTCGTATGCAAATCGCTCGTCTTCTACTATCAGGTACTTCATAGCTATATATAGGGAATTTTTACAATGAATTGCTCATTAGTATGCTCTACGAAAACATCTTTGTTATATAGCTTATATTGCTTCGTAAGGTATTTCAACCCAATGCCGCCTTTATCCGTATCACTGGCAGGTTGGATATTGTTTTCTACAGTAATATATTCGTTGCCGATAGTGATTTTTATATCCAACGGCATTTCTTCGGTTGCTACATTGTGCTTAAATACATTTTCTATCAGCAGTTGCAGGGTAAGAGGAATAATCTTATTCTTTTCACTGTCTGATATTTTGTTTACCGTAAAGGTAAAAGAGTTCTCAAACCGCATCTTCATCAGGAAGATATAGGATTCCAATGCACCCAAATCTTCTTTAACGGAAACCGTAGGCCGACGGTTCAGGGAAAGCACATACCGATAGGTCTTCGACAGGGCTTTGGTAAACTTGTTGGCATTGTCCGGATTCATATAGATTAATGACGACAAAACGTTCAACGAATTGAACAGGAAATGCGGGTTTATCTGTACCCTAAGTGTTTCATGCTCGAACATCAATGCTTCCCATTTGGCTTTTTCGGAATCGGCTATGGCTTTTTGTTCAGACTGGAAGTAGTAAATCAGTTCAAAAGCCAACAGGATGGGGATATTGTTTGTCATTGCAAATACGAACTTAACAAGAAAAGAGGGCATCCCATCTTTAGAAATAAGTAATATATCGTATATCAGGTAGTTGAATACACCTAATATAATCAGGCAAATGAGGCACACACCCACAAAATCGGCTAAGATACGGAACAGAACGTTTTTGGAATAGGGTAAATATTTATTCAGGAATAGCAGTAATAAGTAATCCGCAAGACACATGGTAATGATTACTATATAATGGGAAAATAACTGAGTAAAAAAATTACTCCATAAATATTCTCCCATCAGAATAATACTGAAAAACATTTGGCACAAAGCATAAAGCAGTGTGGCAAACAGGAAAATAAGGGTATGTTTTATATTTATCTTTCTATTCTTCATCATGATTCAAAAGTAGAGGTTTTGCAGAAAATTCAGGGTAAATCTCTGTAAATCTTCTGATTTTTCTGATGAACTTCATTATTTGGGGAATGAATTTAAGTCTTCAGAAAAAGCAAATCATTTTTTCTTCCGATATTCGACCATTATAATGCCGGAACTATAGTTTTTACTGTCTGACAATTCCCATTTTGATTCTTTTGGTTGCTCAGGAAAGAGGGAAATACCCTTGCTGAGAATAACAGGAATATAAGCTATCCGCATTTCGTCCACCAAATCAGCAGCCAGCAATACTGAAACCAACTCGCCGCCCCCAAACAACCAAATGTCTTTTCCCGGCTCGTTGCGCAGAGCAGTAATGTGTTCTATCACATTCTCCGTAATAAATTTAGTGTTTTCCGTTTCACCCCAATCATGGCGAGAAACCACATAAATAGCTTTGTCGGCATATCCGCCCATTGCGTCCATGTTTGACAATTCACGCCAAGAACGACCGCCCATGATAATTGTGTCAATCGAAGCCATAAATTCCTTATAGCCGTAATTCATCTCTTTGTTAATTGGAAATTCAGAAAGCCATTCGATACCGCCGTCCGGTTCGGCAATTCGCCCGTCGATAGACGCCGCGATGTAAAGGATAATCTTTTTCATGTTGAAAATATTTGCGTTATTTACTCTTGTTATAGTTCGCCGGAGTAATACGCAAAAAAGAAGCGTGGAACTCACACTGCTCCGTCACGAGGCACTAGTATGCCCAAAGAAGAAAATAGAAAAATTCACGCCATACTTTCGTATAGCATGAACATTGCGCATCTGTCTCACTTCTTTTTTGAAAATTACCAGTTTTCGTGACGAGACATTCAGCGAACGTTATGTTATATATCAAAACGGCACTAAAGCCGCTTTATTTTCTAAGTGCAAAGATACTTATTGTTTTCCAAAAATGCCGAATGAAGAATGGGGTAATTTAAAACCTGCTGGATGATATGTAGATAAGATAAATGAAAAACACCTTACTGTTGATTCCCATTGGATATTTTTTCTCAATTATTTCTATTTCTGCATTCCAAAAGGTATTTCAATGAGAAATATAGAAAATAAATCTAAGGGCTAAAATGCAATCAATCTAATTTGGCGGTTAAAATCTAAACACTTACCTTTGTGTCGTGAAAGTAGCCAAAGTAACAAGGCGTTTCAAATACTGAAAAATGCACGTTGCTGTAATGGTGTCTTTTAGTTTTTAAAACTTCTAAGATATTGAAATAGTGTCAATTACGGATTAAGTTCAATCCCTGGTGGCACCACTTTTTAAGAATCGTTAATAATGAAGATACTGCCTGGCTTTTGAGACAGCCTCTTTTATTTGAAGCAGGAGGCAATGCTTTTACGATGAGCCCAACGAAATGGATAGAAATAACAAATGCTGTCGGTATTTTCACCAAAACGGGCGCGGGAGGCGGTACTTTTGCTCATCAGGACATTGCCTTTGAATTTGCCTCGTGGGTAAGTTCGGAATTTAAATTGTATCTGTTCCTTGAATTCCAGCGATTAAAGGAAGATGAACAAAAACGCTTCTCACTGGTATGGAACCTTCAGCGCACGCTCTCGAAAATCAATTACCACATTCACACCGACGCGATTAAGGAACATATTATCCCGAATATCGTTACCAAGGAACAAATTGCTTACACGTATGCCTCGGAAGCTGATTTGCTGAACGTTGCGCTGTTCGGCAAGACAGCCGTCCAGTGGCGCGACGAAAATTCCGGAAGCAAGGGAAACATCCGCGATTATGCCACGCTGGAACAGCTGGTTGTACTGTCGAACATGGAAAGCATCAATGCCCTGCTTATCCGGCAGGAACTTCCGCAGGGCGAGCGGCTGGTACAGCTCAACAGCGTGGCGATTACACAAATGCGGTCACTGGTGGATAACCGGAATTTGAAACAGCTGAAATAAGGAGTCCGAAAATGGCAATAATTGTATTGAGATTTGTTTTCCATCGTATTTTATTCTTTCCAGTGCAGAAACATGAGAAGGGGGTTGTCGTCCGGATCGCGCTGTTCCTGCATGTGTTCGAATTGATCTTTCCGTTCGGGGTATTTTAACTCCGATTTGTCTAATGTTGAAAAAACGACATCTTTTACACTTTCTTCAATGTCGGACGGGAAAGGAACACTAAATATATTATGCAGTGACAGATGAAGATACGATATTCCTATGTTATAACCTCCGTCAATATCATTAATAATTCTCTTCGAATGATAAGTCACATGGCCCGTCGCTTTGTCATATTTGCATATAAAACGGTAGACATCCTGAAAAGTGTCGGTATGGGGCAACATGCAGTTCAGCAGGATGCAATTGCGATTAATATGACAACCCGTTATCAGTATACTCCCTTTTAGAGCAAGAGGAAAGTCATTTGAAAAATAAATTTCATTCGGTTTACGGCTCCCCAGGTCAATGACTGCGTATGGGTTTATTCCTTCCTTTTTATGAACAGTGTATAACGTATCATTATAAAACGATTTGTAAAAAATGGCGTCACTTTGTTTTAACATTAAATAACTGCCCGTGAATTGACCGGCATTTCCCTCAATACCATCCAGCCGGTTGGGTATGGAATGAATAATCTTGCCGGTTTTATAGTCGGAAACCATTACTTCGTGTGGTTGACGCGTACCTGCGGCAGGCATAAACCTGGCTTTGTAAACTATATATTGACTGTCTATATCTATCAGCATGGTCGAATATGCATATGTTGTAAATATGGAATCTTTGGTTAACAGCATTTTATCAATATAGTGGCCATCATAATCATATACCATTAGATCCTGTTTGCCACCGTCCTGTACGATTATTTTATTATTATCTTTATCAATAAATGCGTTTTTCATCCATACATATTCTCCGGGTCCCTGTCCGATTTCCCCGATTTGCCCTAAAAAATGACCCGTAGTAGCGTCAAATTTATAAACAAGTCTACTCATATCGCTATAAAATAAAAAGTTATCGTCACGCAAACAGATAGAGGGGTGACGCAGCAAACACTCATCGGTCGTTTCCAGTTGAAGATATTCAATACTGTCCGCAAATTCGGACAGGCGCAACGGCGGGAGGGACAATATACTGTTCGGAAGTCCTATTTTCATGAAATAAGGCGGTTTCGGTTCCTCGCTCTGCTCTTTGCCGGCACATGAAATACATCCGATCAAAACGAATAAATAAAAATATTTTTTCATACGATTATTCTTGAATTAATTCTGTCAATCTCAGTATCTTGATTTTCATTCGCATTCACTTTGAGTATGCTGCAAATATACAACCATTTTGCCATATGTGAAGTAATTATGAACATTTAATTATAATATTAGTCTACATCTGCCATAAATTGTCCGGAATCTGCTACCCGGTGTTAAAATTGATAGACAAGGCATACGCCGAGGCTTTGTGTGCTGAATGCGGGAACAGCGGCAAACTGCTTTCCGGCATCCTTTATTCCGAAAATGGTATGCCATACGGGAAGCATTAGGTAGCCGATCTCTGCGCTGAGCAAACCGATGCCGGCGCCCATCACGACGTCACTCAGCCAGTGTGCATAATTCAGCATCCGGAAGACCCCGGTTGTCGTAGCGACCAGGTAGCCGCCAACGCCAATCCACGGAGAGATGTCACGGTACTCCTTATACAGGATATGCGCGCTTAGCATGGTGACAGCCGTATGGCCAGAAGGAAACGAACGGTTATCACCCAGCCCCGGACGCATAACGGGTGTCGTTCTTTTCAACAGTTCTACGGAGCCTTTCATCACTGCGAGCGATGTGGCCATGATCAGTGTCCTGTCACGGAAATTATGCCTTGCATCAATTCCGGGAATAAATCCCAGCCCGTATGCCACAACCGGCATTCCGTATTCAAAGTAATCATCGATACGATAGTGACGGTTTACGCGCTTACGTATTTCATGATCCATATCAAAGTCAAACCGGCGTACCGGGAATTGGTTAAAACGTGCAGCCGTACCGTAGGCGATGAACAGGGTCGGCAGTATAAATTGGGAGCCTTGACGGTGAAAGAGGCTCTTTCCGGGCTTCTGCTGCAACTCCATCATTTCCATACAGGAGGCGCCATAAGCTGCATCCGGACGGTAATCATCCAGGGTGATCAGCCGGTTGGAAGTCATTGCCGGTGCAGGCAGCGTGTCTTTCTGACAGATCCCCCCCTGACAGCAAAAGGCGAAAAACAACAATAACGCAGATGACCTGAAAATATTCTTATGCTGCATATAGTTGAATAACAAATATAGCAGCCACCCGATGAACGAACCCAGCATCATTCCCGGAATTACATCCGTAATAAAGTGAGCGCTAAGGTATAGCCTCGAATACATCATCGTAACAGCCCATACAAAGATAGCCAGCGAATACCACCTGTTTTTTACCGCAAGCGCCGAGAACACGGCAAAGGCGAACGCGTTGGTTGAATGTCCCGAAATGAAACCGTAATCTCCACCGGCAATATAATGATCTATAATTCTTACATCATCCATGAACAGGGGATGATGTGTCGGACGAAACCGTTTAAACATCGGTTTAATAATCAATGAGGTGGCAATCCCGTTCAGGATGCCGGTCAGAAAGGTGCAAACAAGCATGGGCAGCCATTCATTCCGTCTCTTAAAAACAAAATAGACAGGAACCAGGATCAACGGGAACCAGGCCCAGACAGAACCGAAAGCATACATGACAGAATCAAGCCACCGGGTATGCGCCCCATTGATGGCAAGGAACCATTCCCGCTCAAATTCCAACAGGCGCTCCAGCATTACCGGACGTTTTTTATTTTCGCGGTAAGTTTCTCCAGCATATCCCCGGTCATCATATCCAGATCGTAGGCCGGATTCCAGTCCCATTCTTCCCTTGCACAGGTATCGTCAAGCGAATTGGGCCATGATTCGGCAATTTTCTGGCGTAACGGATCCACATCATATTCCATCCGGAAATCAGGAACATATTTCTTTATCTGATGATAAATAATTTCAGGATCAAAACTCATCGCCGTCACATTAAAGGCATTGCGATGTTTCAGGCGGGAAGGATCGGCTTCCATTAACTGAATGGCAGCATGAACACCGTCGGGCATATACATCATGTCCATAAATGTACCGGCAGCTATCGGGCAGATAAACTTTTCCTTTTTAACGGCCGAGTAAAATATATCTACCGCATAATCCGTCGTACCTCCGCCCGGAGGAGCCACATAAGAGATCAGCCCCGGGAAACGTACCGAACGCGTATCCACGCCATACCGCCTGAAATAGTAGTCACTCAGCAATTCTCCCGTTACTTTGGTAACGCCGTACATGGTATGGGGGGTACGTACGGTATCTTGAGGAGTCCTGTTTTTCGGCGCATCAGGGCCAAACGCCCCGATGGAACTGGGGGTAAAAACGGCGCAGTGCATCTCCCTTGCAACCTCCAGCACATTAAATAATCCCCCGATACCGATATTCCACGCAAGGATCGGCTTGGCTTCGGCTACGGCAGACAATAAGGCCGCCAGGTTATAAACCGTATCAATTCTGTAACGCATGATCGCTTCGGCAATCTGCTGTTCGTTTGTGATATTAACAATCGCGCTCGGACCCGATTCCAGCAATTCACCCTGTGGCTTTGCACCGGGAATATATCCGGCGACAACATTGCCCTCCGGATAACGTTTTCTTAATTCCAAAGTAAGTTCCGAGCCTATCTGACCCGTAGAACCTATAATCAATATATTTTTCATTCCAGTACCTGTTTTTGAGGCAAAGGTAGTACAAGCCGGATGAAACACAAAATAAACCGGTTGATTTTTGTCTCCGATACGCCGCGCCGGCCTTCAATCCTTTTAAAATTAAATGCTCAAATTAATACTGCGTATTGAAATTCATCTTACCTTTGCCTC
>JAISDJ010000074.1 GCA_031264865.1 Tannerellaceae bacterium
GCCGGGGTTTGAAACGCTTTCGTTGAAGCAAAAACAATTGCTTTACCACCTGTCGGAAGCCGCGCTGATGGGGCGGGATATTTTATACGACCAAAACAACCGCTACAACCTGCCCATCCGGCGATTGTTCGAAGCCGTTTACCTCGATTATGAGGGCGACCGGAGCAGCAAATCATTTAAAGCGCTCGAAACTTACCTGAAACGTATCTGGTTTGCAAACGGTATTCATCATCATTACGGGGAAGATAAGTTTCATCCGGGATTCTCTCCGGAGTTTCTGGCCGGTTGCATCAGCCGGATAAAGGCAGACAGGCTTCCGCTTCGCCCCGGACAAACGGCGGAACAGTTTATGGCGGACGTTTTTCCGGTGATATTCGATCCGGCGGTTATGGCTAAAAAGACCGTTCAGAGCGGCGACCGGGATTTAATTCTGGCCTCTTCCAACAACTACTATGCCGGCGGTATCACGCAGAAAGAAGTGGAAGGCTTTTACGCAAAAATGACAGACCCAAACGACGCCACCCCCGTATCGTATGGCCTGAACAGCCGGTTGGTGAAGGAAAAAGACGGAACAATCGCAGAGAAAGTCTGGAAAGTGGGCGGCCTCTACACCCAGGCGATCGAAAAGATTGCAGACGAGCTTGAGAAGGCGCTTCCCTACACCGAGAACGACAAGCAAAAGGCTGTTATCGAAACGCTTATCGAATACTACCGGACAGGCGATTTGAAAACATTCGACCAATATGCCATCCTTTGGGTAGAAGATACGGCTTCGGAGGTAGACTTTGTGAATGGCTTTACCGAAACATACGGCGACCCGCTCGGCATCAAGGCCAGTTGGGAATCTACCGTCAACTTTATCAACAAAGAAGCCACGAAGCGGACAAAAATCATCAGCGACAACGCCCAGTGGTTCGAAGACCATTCGCCGATAGACGACCGCTTCAAAAAGAAAGAAGTAAAAGGTGTAAGCGCCAAAGTGATAACCGTTTCCATGCTGGGAGGCGACTGCTATCCGGCCACGCCGATAGGTATCAACCTGCCGAACGCCGACTGGATCCGCCGCGACCACGGTTCTAAATCGGTAACGATTGAAAATATCACGGAAGCCTACGACAGGGCTTCGCAGGGAAACGGCTTCAACGAAGAGTTCGTGTGGAACGATGAAGAGCGCGACGCCATCAGGAAGTACGGCTTTGTGACAGACAACCTGCATACAGACCTGCACGAATGCCTCGGCCACGGCTCCGGCATCCTCCTTCCGGGCGTAGACCCCAATGCCCTGAAAGCCTATAGCTCTGCGCTGGAAGAAACGCGCGCCGACTTATTCGGCCTCTATTACCTGGCCGACCCGAAGCTGACGGAATTAGGATTAACGCCCGATGCCGAAGCCTACAAAGCCGAATACTACAAATACATGATGAACGGCCTGATGACGCAGTTGGTGCGTATCGAGCCGGGCAAAGATATCGAAGAATCGCATATGCGCAACCGGCAGTTGATTGCCCGATGGGTGTACGAAAAAGGAAAAGCCGACAATGTAGTTTCTTTCGAAAAGAAAAACGACAAAACCTACATCCGCATAAACGACTATGCTAAATTACGCGAATTATTCGGTACATTACTTGCCGAAGTACAACGCATAAAAAGCGAAGGCGACTTCAAAACCGGGCAAAAATTAGTGGAAGATTATGCCGTAAAAGTAGACCACCCGCTACATATGGAAATCCTCGAAAGATATGCCCGCTTAAACTTATCGCCCTACAAAGGCTTCGTTAATCCGGTTATGAAAGAAATTAAAAATAATACCGGTGAGGTGACGGATGTCATAGTAGACTATACCGAAGGATACACCGAACAAATGCTCCGTTACAGCAAAGACTACTCTTTCTTGCCGGCGTACAATTAAAACAAGTTATGGCAGAGTCTGTCCATCATGATACATTTAAACAATTGTTTGCTAATTATTACGGAAGATTTGTCCGTTTCGCCGATACGTATGTGCGCGACTGGACCGTAGCCGAAGATTTCACTACAGAAGCCTTCATGTATTATTGGGAACATCGCGATTCGTTGGACACAAACCTGAATATACCGGCCTACATCCTGACGATCATAAAAAACAAAAGCCTGAATTACCTGGAACATTTACAGGTTCGCGAAGCAACTGCCAAGAGAATGCGGAGCCATGCCGAATGGGAGTTGCATACGCGAATCACCACATTAGAAGCGTGCAATCCCGACGAATTATTCGCTGTAGAAGTAATGGAAATCGTAACCAAAGCCTTAGCATCTATGCCGAAAAAAACCAGGGAAATCTTCGAACTAAGCCGCTTCCACAATAAATCATACAAGGAAATTGCCACTCAATTAGGCCTTTCCGAAAAAAGCATTGAGTTTCATATCTCCAAATCTATCAAACTACTAAGAAGTAAACTGAAAGACTATCTCCCGGCTTTTCTATACTCTCTCGTCTAATACGCTATCCGTTTTTTTGAAGGGCGTATGCTTTTTCCAAAAAGGATGCGTCCATTTTGCGAAATATGTTCGGGTGATTTAGGTGACGCGAGCCGATCTTTTTGGTATCTTTACACCTTGTTTCTGAAGTATGGAAGATGTTATTAAAGATATGAGGGGCAGGCTTCGCCGGGTTATGAATGGTGTTGCCTCTGCCGGTATGCGGGCGCAGGGTATTGATTATAAACTAAACTTTGGAGTGTCTCTACCTCAAATAAAAGAGATGGCTTTGCTGTATACAAAGGATGCGGCATTGGCGGAAAGACTATGGAAGGAGGATGTACGCGAGCTGAAGATTATGGCTACTTTGCTACAACCTTATGAGGTGTTTAGCTGCGAACAGGCCGAACGATGGGTGGCGGATATCCGGTATGTGGAAATCGCCGAACAATATTGTATTAACTTGTTACAGTATCTTTCCTTTGCCGATACATTGGCTGCCGGCTGGATTCTCCGAGAGGAAGATTTTGTGCAGGTTACGGGATTTCTTTTATACGCTCGTTTGTTTTCCGCTAACTATCAGTTATCATCCGGGCAAGAACCCATTTTTTTTGATGCCGCTCGTCAGGTGATGGATAAAGGAATCTCCCGCTCACAACGTTCGGCTGTTTTAGCGTTAAAACGATATGGGAGGCAAAGCCGGCAACAAGCAAACCGGGCGATCCATTCCATTGCCGATTATGCCTCTTGCTGCTTTCCTGAAAAACAAGAATTTTACAACGATATTAAATTCGAGTTTGATTTTTATTTTAAACATTCATAAATTCACTTGGTTTAGGAAGAAAAATGTATCTTTGTCCTTTGCGTGAAGCCGCCATTTTATGGACAGCAAATTATATAACGAAATACAAGAGAGTTTCACTAACTATTTAACAGAAAAGAAACTTCGTAAAACCGAAGAGCGCTATGCCATATTGGAAGGGGTATGCGCTTTTACGGGGCATTTCGATATAGTTATGCTGCATAATAAAATAAAAGAAGCGCGGTACTATGTAAGTAAGTCGACCGTTTATAACACATTGGAAGTATTGCTCGACGCCGGAATTGTGGTAAGCCACCAGACCAGCTCCCAATCGGTACAGTATGAACTGAAAAAATATGCAGAGATGCACTCGCACCTTTTCTGCACAAAATGCGGTTCTATCCGCGAAATCAAGAATGCGCATATAAAAGGTTTTCTGAATGCAATAAAGGTGCCCAGGTTTACGCCTGATTTCTATTCATTGTATATTTACGGGACATGCAGCAAATGCAAAAACAAAATTCAGAGAGAAAAGAAACAAATAAAATAAATGAGCTTAGACAAAGTAATATGAAAGTAGACGTTTTATTAGGATTACAATGGGGTGATGAAGGAAAAGGAAAAATAGTAGACGTACTAACTCCTAAGTATGATATCATAGCCCGTTTTCAGGGAGGTCCTAATGCCGGGCATACCTTAGAGTTTAACGGACAAAAATATATTTTACGTTCTGTTCCGTCCGGCATTTTCCAAGGTGGGAAAATGAATGTAATAGGTAATGGGGTTGTACTCGACCCTTTATTATTTAAACAAGAAGTGGAAGCGCTGGCCGAAAGTGGACACGACCTGACTAAATGCCTGGCGATTTCAAAGAAAGCACATCTTATCCTGCCTACACATCGCGTACTGGACGCCGCTTATGAAGCTACAAAAGGAGATGGGAAAATAGGTACTACAGGAAAAGGTATTGGCCCTGCTTATACGGATAAAGTAAGCCGGAACGGCCTACGCGTGGGCGATTTACTCCATAACTTTGAAGCAAAATACAACGCTGCAAAAGCAAAGCACGAAGCGATATTAAAATCATTAAACTATACATACGATATAAAAGAGCTGGAAACCGAATGGCTGAAAGCGTTGGAATATCTAAAGAAATTCGACCTGATAGATAGCGAACACACCATTAATAATGCATTAAGCGAAGGTAAATCCGTATTGGCGGAAGGTGCACAGGGAACAATGCTTGATATCGATTTCGGTTCTTATCCTTTCGTTACCTCTTCCAATACGGTATGCGCCGGATGTTGTACCGGTTTAGGTGTGGCTCCGCGTAGTATCGGCGAAGTATATGGTATCTTTAAAGCATATTGCACACGTGTAGGTAGCGGCCCTTTTCCTACGGAATTGCTTGACGAAACCGGTGAAACGATTTGCCGGACAGGAAAAGAGTTTGGTTCTGTAACCGGGCGTAAACGGCGCTGCGGCTGGATTGATCTGGTTGCCCTTAAATATGCTGTCATGATAAATGGCGTTACCCGGCTTATTATGATGAAAAGCGACGTGCTGGATGGTTTCGATACGATAAAAGCCTGTGTGGCTTACAACATTAACGGCAGAGAAGTAATGGAATTCCCCTACGAAGTAGACGATTCGCTTGAACCGATTTATGTTGAATTACCCGGCTGGAAGACAGATATGACAAACATGCAAAGCGAAAACGAATTCCCCGAAGAATTTAATGCTTACCTTTCTTTCCTGGAAGAAGAATTAGGAGTGCCTGTCGAGATTGTTTCGGTTGGTCCGGATCGCGAACAAACAATTATCCGGTATCAGGAAAACTAAAAAAGAGAGAAATTTGTTATTCAATTAAAAAATAAGTAGAACATATGTCAATTTATTGGATTATATTTATTGGTACTGCCCTTTTAAGTTGGTTGGTATCACACCGCTTACAAAGCAAATTTGAGAAATATTCGAAAGTTCCTATCCCAAATGGAATGACCGGAAAAGATGTCGCCGAAAAGATGCTGCGCGATAATGGTATTTATGATGTAAAGGTAATTTCAACTCCCGGACATTTAACCGACCATTATAACCCGGCAAACCAAACCGTAAACCTAAGTGAATCCGTTTATCATAGTAATAGTGTAGCGGCAGCGGCTGTTGCAGCTCATGAATGTGGTCATGCCGTGCAACATGCAACAGCTTACGCACCTTTAAAGATGCGTTCGGCGTTAGTGCCTATTGTTAGTTTTTCTTCCAACATTATGACATGGGTATTGTTAGGTGGCATGATCTTAATAAACACATTCCCCCAATTGTTGCTTTTCGGTATTGTATTGTTCGCAACAACAACGTTATTTAGTTTTATAACCTTACCGGTGGAAATCAATGCCAGCCAACGCGCCGTGGCTTGGTTAAGCGATGCCGGCATCACCAATGCCAGCACGTATCCGCAAGCTGTTGATGCGTTAAAATCGGCAGCCTATACGTATGTAGTAGCAGCGCTGGGTTCTCTGGCAACCTTGTTATATTATATCATGATATTCCTCAGTGGCCGAAGCCGAGATTAAGAACCTGTATTCATTACTATTTTTATGAAGCGATTGATTATTGGCCTTTTGCTCTCAACCCTTCTATTCGGAAGTGTTTCGGCACAGAATGGAAGTAAACAGATAAATCTAAAGGATATTACCGATGGAAAATTCCGTCAGGCAACAGCTATAGGCGAAATGCGATCCATGCCCGACGGAGAGCATTACACAGCCATGAACAAAGAGCGAAATATGATCATTAAATATGCTTATCGTACAGGCAATCCTGTAGATACATTATTTAATACAAAGAAAGCCCGCGAGTGTACGTTCGACGATTTTGAAGGATATGCAATAACAACTACCGGACATCGCATTATTGTCTGGCGTGATACGGAACGTATTTATCGCCGTTCATTCAAAGCGAATGTGTACGATTATGATGTACGCCGGAATTATGTAAAGCCTCTATCCGACGAAAAAGGAAAAGTAATGATCCCTCTTTTTTCACCCGACGGACGTATGTGCGCTTTTGTACGCGACAACAATATATGGGTGAAGAAATTCGATTTCGACACAGAAGTACAAGTTACAAAAGACGGAGAAATAAACAAGATTCTGAATGGTATAACAGACTGGGTATATGAAGAAGAATTTAGCGTCACGAATCTGATGGCTTGGTCGCCGGATAGTGAGGTTTTGGCCTTTGTTCGCTTTGATGAAACAAACGTACCGCAAATGTCCATGCAAATCTATGGCGATGGACTTTATCCCGGATATTATAACTTTAAATATCCCAAAGCCGGTGAACCGAACTCAAACGTATCTTTACATTCCTATATCGTTGCTACCCGCGAAGTGAAGAACCTGAACGTTCCCGGTGATAGAGACAGTTATATTCCAAGAATTATCTTTACGAACGAGCCTGATCAATTAGCCGTAATGACGCTGAACCGGCATCAGAACATGCTTGATATGTATTATATCAATCCCAAAAGTGGTGTGGCTCGTTTAATACTTAAAGACGAAAACAAGGCTTATATTGATTCAAGATGGCTTACGTCTATTCATTTCTATAAAGAAGGATTTACCTATGTAAGCGAAAAAAGCGGATATGCTCATGTTTATCTTCATTCGCCCACCGGCGTTGTATTACGTCAGGTAACAAATGGCAATTGGGATGTAACCAAGCTACACGGATACCATGAAGCATCACAAACAGTATACTATGAATCGGCGGAAGAAAGTCCTCTTCGTCGCGCAGTTTATGGGATAGATGCGAAAGGGAAAAAAACAAAACTATCAACAGCCGAAGGTACCAACAGCGCCGTATTCAACAATAACTTTACCTATTATGTAAACAACTATTCCAATGCGAATACCCCAGCTAACATCACTGTAAACGAAACAAAATCAGGTAAAATACTAAGAGTCTTACAAGACAATGCTCGTTTAAAAGAACAATTGGCCGGATATGCCTACTCGCCAAAAGAGTTCATTAAAATCCATACGGCTTCGGATTATGAGCTAAACGCCTGGATCGTAAAACCGGTAAACTTCGACTCCAACAAGAAATACCCTGTACTGATGGTACAATACAGCGGCCCCAACTCGCAACAGGTGTTAGACAATTATGGTTTCGACTGGGAGCATTACCTGGCGTCGAAAGGAGTGATTGTTGTTAGCGTAGACGGACGTGGAACCGGAGCAAGAGGCGAAGCCTTTCGTAAATGTACCTATCTGAAGATGGGCGCCATCGAGGCTAAAGACCAAGCGGAAGCAGCGCGGGAATTGGGAAAACTTCCTTATATAGACAAAGACCGCATAGCTATCTGGGGATGGAGTTTCGGAGGATACACTACATTAATGGCCATGAGTACCGGTAATGGAGCGTTCAAAGCCGGGATTGCCGTAGCTCCTCCAACAGATTGGAAGTATTATGATACTGTCTATACCGAACGATATATGCGAACACCCAAAGAAAACTTTGAAGGTTATGCAGCAACTTCTCCTATCCATTTGGCAAAAGATCTGCAAGGTAAGCTGTTATTAGTTCACGGAACAGCAGACGACAATGTACATTTCGCTCAAACAATGGAGTATGCCGAAGCATTGGTCCAGGCAAACAAACAATTTGAAATGCAACTATATAAAGATCGTAATCATGGCATTTCGGGAGGCAATACCCGTTATCATCTATATACCCGGATGTCAAACTTCTTATTTGACAACCTATAAATGGCAGAACGGGTTAAAAAACCGGATTGGTTAAAAATCCGGCTGGGAGGAAACGAGCGTTTCACGCAAACAAAAAGTATTGTCGAATCACATTGCCTGCATACCATATGTACCAGCGGCAAATGCCCAAACAGGGGTGAATGTTGGAGCAAAGGTACGGCTACCTTTATGATTGGAGGCAATATATGTACCCGTTCGTGTAAATTTTGCAATACCCTGACGGGAAAACCCTTGTCTTTAAACCCGGAAGAACCAGCCCATGTAGCCGAAAGTATCCGGTTAATGGGTTTGAAGCATGCTGTTATCACATCGGTAGACCGGGACGACCTCCCCGACTTAGGCGCCCGACATTGGGCGAATACCATACAAATGATAAAAAAAACAAACCCGAAAACGACCCTTGAAGTATTGATTCCCGATTTCCAGGGAAAAGTTGAGTTAATAGATCTCGTAATCAACGAATATCCTGAGATTATCTCTCATAACATGGAAACCATTAAACGATTAACGCCAGTCATTCGTAGCGCCGCCCGGTATGATACAAGCCTGTTCGTCCTTCAACATATTGCGCAAAGAGGAATAACAGCCAAAACAGGAATCATGGTGGGGCTTGGAGAAACGGAAGAAGAGGTGAATGAACTGATGGATGATGTACTATCCACGGGAACCTCCATTTTGACAATCGGCCAGTATTTGCAACCGTCCAGGAAAAACATTCCTGTTTCGGCCTATATATCTCCTGAACAATTTACTATGTATAAAAATACAGCTATCCGTAAAGGGTTCAAGCATGTAGAAAGCGCTCCTTTGGTACGTTCGTCTTATCATGCAGAAAAACACGTGTAATTATGAAACTTTTAAACATATTCGTTGTTTTATTATAAGAAGTATCGTATAGACAAAAAGAAGAAAAGAAAGGATAAAGGAATGAATCATTATTTTAAAAGGATATTAAATAACCAGGCTATCGGACTGGCTCCGTTATTATTCGCAATGGTATTTGATAATTATTTTTCATATATCGTAGCATTTACTGTTGGCATATCGCTTTGTTTCTTGGGTTTTATCTTTTTACATCTTTTAAAAAAAGAGAATATCTATCAATTTTTTTTGGTCCCTACAACTATTACACTCATCTTATATTCTATTTTTCTTTTCCTTAATTTACAACCGGTATTATACAACTTTTCAATCTTAATAGCCGAAATCTTATTAGTAGTAGTAATCGCTTTTTTCGGATTTTTCAGACGTAGTATATTGGCTAACATAAGAAATTCAAAATTATCCGCACGTAAACGTACTGTATTGCATACCACTGTAAATGAAACTTATTTTATTGCCCAGATTACTCAAAACTTATATACGCTGCACCTGTTTATTATCTTAATGTATATACATTTGTCCGGATCGGCACAAAATACAGACATCGAACACTTCTTATACCGGCCTTTGCCTGCAATAATAGGTATCTCTATCATTATATATGGGCAAATCCGTATACATATGATGCATGACGGTTTACAAAAGGAAGTATGGCTGCCTGTACTAAACGATAAAGGGCATATTGTTGGCAGCATGGCTCATTCTATCAGCCGTTTATCCGACAAGAAGTATTATCATCCTATTATTCGTATTGCTGTTATGTATAATGGTATGTTATATCTCAAGAAAAGAAATAAGGATGAATATGTATCTCCCGAATTACTGGATTATCCGCTCCATAGATATGTAAGGTCTCACCAAAACATTGAGGATGCTTTACGTGAGACTCTTGGTGTATTACGTAATGACGAATCCATAAAACCACGTTTTATGATACGTTACACCTTCGAAAATGATTCTGCAAAACATCTTGTGCATCTATATACAATTTGCATCCGAACAGAAGAACAGCTAAACTATTTCACCGAAGGTAAATGGTGGACTCCTAAACAAATAGAAGATAATATAGGAACCGGCATCTTTAGTGAACACTTTGAAAAAGAATTTCCTTATCTGCAAAGTACAGTTTTATTGGCAGAATCATTTAGTTCCTAATTCTATTACTTCAAGGTCTTTTATTTTTCCTTCATCGATGGCAAAACGTAGGAGAGTACGCACCTTATGAAAACCGCTTATCCCAGCTGCTCCGGGATTCATATATAAACAATTCAGGTTCTTATCAAACATTACTTTCAGAATATGAGAATGACCGGCAATAAATAAGCCGGGGCGGGTATCATATAATTCTTTCCGGATAGAAGGATCGTATCTTCCCGGATAACCGCCGATGTGTGTCATCATTATAGTTATATCTTCTATTGTAAAATGGGCAATCTTGGGGTATTGAGAGCGCACGGATTGTCCGTCGATATTGCCGTAGACAGCACGTAGCGGTTTTATTGCCGCCAGTTTACAAGCCAATAGATCCGAACCGATATCGCCTGCATGCCAAATCTCATCACAGACATCAAAATATTTCCTACACTTTTCATCCCAATATCCATGCGTATCGGAAAGAAGCCCAACTTTTATCATAAGATTTCTTTTATTGTACAAAAGTATTTATATTTACCCAACCATAAAAACAATATGAATACGGATTTATACAGATACTTCGAACGCGATATCAGTTGGTTATCTTTCAACTACCGCGTATTATTGGAAGCCGAAGATGATTATCTTCCCATATATGAGCGAATAAAATTTTTATCTATTTATTCTTCTAATTTAGAAGAGTTTTACGAAATTCGCGTGGCAGAACATCGAGGGATTATTATAAAGAAAAAATTCACAGAAGAAAATGATAATGATGCTGAAGAAACGTTAGCTAAGATTACCTGTGAAGTGAATCGACAGCAACAAGAATATTATCGTATTTTTTCCGACAAGATATTGCCTGAATTAAATAAACAGGGTATTTATCTGTATCAGGATAGCAAACCCTTTTCTTTCCATGAAGAATTTATACGAAATTTCTTTAATGAGGAGGTGTTTCCATTCTTATCACCTGTAATGATACAAAAGGATGATATACATACTTTTATTCGTGATCGCCGGTTATACCTCATCGTTCGGATGACGCGAAAAAGTAAACATATCGGTCAGCCCGGATATACCTCGGAGTATTCATACGCGCTGATGAAAATCCCCTTTTCCAAAGTGCCGCGATTTATTGAATTACCCGAACATGAGGGCATCAGTTATATTATGTTTATTGATGATATCATTCGTGCGAATCTGTCGACTATCTTCCCCGGATATATGATAGACAGTTGCTACGGCATTAAGATATCGAGGGATGCCGATATCTATCTGGAAAATGAGAAAGGAGAAAATATCATTGAAAATATCCGACAGAAAGTAAAGAAACGGAAAATTGGTGATTTAAGCCGTTTTATGTATGACCGGCAAATGCCTGCCGACTTTCTGTCATTTATTTGCGAAGCTTTCAATATCAAGCAGGAAGATCTGGTTGTAGGCGGGCGTTATCATAATTTACAAGATTTAGCCAGGCTCCCCAATCCAAAGGAAAAAGTGCTGGAACAAAGTATACCTTCGCCTATGCGTATTCCCTTCCTGGAAGAGATGGGCTCTATGTTCAAGACAATCAAGAAAAAAGATATTTTACTACACTTCCCTTACGAATCATTTGATTACCTGATACGTTTCCTAATGGAGGCTGCCTTCGACCCAAAAGTAGCCGAAATTAAAATAACCCAATACCGGGTAGCTGAAAACTCGGCTGTTATTAACACCTTACTAAGCGCCGCCCAGAACGGCAAAAAGGTAACGGTCTTCGTAGAACTAAAAGCCAGGTTCGACGAGGAAAACAATATGAGTACAGCCGAACGAATGAAACAAGCCGGCATACAGATTATCTACAGCATACCGGGACTGAAAGTACATGCTAAAGTAGCTATCATCTTACGGCAAGATTCCGAAGATGGAAGCAAAAGAAAAAACTTTGCTTACCTCAGCACAGGTAACTTCAATGAAAAAACAGCCAAAATCTATTCGGATATGGCGCTGCTTACGTCCAACGCCGAGATGATAACCGACATAAGCAAAGTGTTTGCCGTACTGGAAGGAAAACTATTTGCCCCCACCTTCCGCCATTTATTAGTGGCACCTTTCAATATGGTACCCGAATTGAAGCGGATGATACAACAGGAAATCAACCATGTACAAGAAGGGAAAACAGGACGGATCATATTAAAAATGAATGGACTGCACGACCGGAACATGATTGATGAGTTGTATCGCGCTGGTGAAAACGGCGTAGCGATTGATTTAATCGTCCGCGGAATCTGTTGCCTTATACCCAACCAATCTTTTAGTAAAAACATACGTGTCACTCGTATTGTGGATATGTTCCTCGAACATGCCCGTATATGGTATTTCTATAATAATGGCGAAGAGAATCTGTTTCTTACATCTGCCGACTGGATGCGCCGCAACCTGAGCCGCCGCATAGAAACAGCCTTCCCCATTCTTGTTCCGGAAATCAAACAGGACATTATCGATATCCTCGAAATTCAATTAAAAGATAACGTTAAAGCCTGCTATATAGACGAAAACCTCACGAACGTTTTCAAATACGATACAAACCAGGAAAAGACCCGCTCCCAGGCAGCCATATACGAATACCTGCGAAATAAAAACGGCATCGCAATTTGTGGTAAATGAATATAAGCTCCAAATGTTAAGTCAAATCAAAGGATTTCGGGGAAACAAAAAGCGAGTTGAGGATAAATCCAATGAGATTATGGCTATTCCAGATGCACCGGACTCCATAGATATAACGGATACGGTTGTATCCATTGAGGCGCTGGGAACTCAACGCGAAACAGCTGATTTGATTGTAGAGAAAAACGGGCACTATTTATTAGCCTTGAAAAACAATCAGCAGTCTTTGGCAGCGTAATTTTTTGAATCGGCAAAGCCTTCCTTAGGCACAAGTCCAAAGAAGGCTTTCAGAATCCTCAAAGTGCCTGACCATGTGAAAGAACAGGTGAAAAAACCTTCAATAGTCGATATTAAACCGCCTCCTGTATTTCCGGAATGTATTCAGACCAGTGATTATGAACGATCTTCCATTCATTATCCATGTTCTTTTGGTAGACTTCTGTGCAATTCCATTTATAGGCCTTTCCTCCGTATTCTGAGATCAGGTTGAAAGATAGTACGGCCATGTTTTCGGTGGCTTGTACTACCGGATTGATTATTTCGCTTTTTTCCACCTGAACCTGTCCCGTTAATGCATTATAATAGGCTTCAATTGCCTCGTATCCGTCCATCCTTCTCTCTAAAGTCGGATCAAAATAGGTGAAATCAGAGGCGTATAAAGCCAGATAGCCGGAAGGGTCTCCATTATTCCACTTCTCCAATGCGTTTTTTTCCAATTCAATAATCTTTTCTTTCATTATAATCTGATTAATTTGTTTGTC
>JAISDJ010000148.1 GCA_031264865.1 Tannerellaceae bacterium
ATCATCCGTTTCATGCGACCGAACCAACGACTTTACTTGATGCCATAAATCCTTTGACGTAAAGTCTTGTCCCGACAACAATCGGCTTATTTTATCATGCGATAATTCTCCCTCAAGCAAGCGGGATAAACCGGTTGCTGTTGTACTCCCTGTACTACTCAATAAATAATCCGTGTATAAATCTAATAACTGTTCCATGAAACAAAGATACTATCTCTTTTTTTATTTTCTTTCATCTGATTGCGTAACATGAGTTAATTAAATGATGTTACGCAAATCGGTCAAGGTACCTTCGGGACACCGACTGATGCGTAACATGAGTTCACAGTTAAAAAACAGAGAATATGATAAAGAGAGAGGAATCAATGAAAGTCATCATGAACAGATTAATCATTGGAATGCTGTTTGGTATTTTGTGCTGTGTCACTCTGTTCGTTACTTCCCGTCATTTTGTAAATCAGGAGGTGACACCCAAATGATTTAGTCTGATAGCAGGCGTCGGTATAGCAGGTATCATATCGGGGATATATTCTTCGGCTGAATTTACCGGCTTTTTATCGTCGATTCCGCAAGTCGATCAATTTGTCTAAAACTACTTTGGATAAATTGAAGCCAATAGACAATATTTTGATAACAAGTGTGATATAATTATCCAAAACCGTTTTGGACAATTACAGTCAACACCTATTCCACGAATTTTATATTTGATAAACTGGTCGTCTCATTTGTATTTGCTGTATGCACACAGGAAAAACCTGAACTACGAGCAACTGAAACGGCAAATTCCCAGGCAGAGTAATTACTGCAATCCTTACTGAGAATTTATGTATCGTCGAGTTTTCTGAGTTATTTCGTTGACAAAATGTCAAGTGTTCGCGTTGTGTTTACACCGAGTGCGGAACGGAAAGAAAAATCACAAAACCAACTTTGAAAGAGAAATGTGGTGCCTTCAAAATTACATACGTATGTTGCGAAATTTTCATACGTGTATAAATTCATCCGCATAATCTTGAGTCAAATATGATATTTTGACAGGAGTCTATTTGCCATCAAATTATTCCTCCGGAACTTTTAAAAGTTGTTTCACGAACTCCGGCAATTCAATATTCTTGCTGTCTGCAATAATTTTTATTGCATCGTAATTTTTTACCTCATCGCTTTCCCATTGCAAGTCGAGCCTTCTCACATCTTTCAAAGCGATATGACTGTAATTTAATGGATTACCCCAATAGCATTGCAGACATAAATCAGTATTTTGAGCATTTTGCCAATTATCACAATGCTCACAACTCCAAGATTTTGCCCGATTACATGGCCCACACAATAGCATAAAATCAGCAATGTTGCGAGTCTCAACAATATCTCCGCCTACCTCATAAGATACGCGGTGGTCAACTTGCAAGTATCTATCTGCAAATTTTCCATTGCAAACAGCGCATTTCCCATTTTGTAAATCAAACAAATCTTTCTTAAAGTCTTTGGAAAAGGTTATTCGGCCATAAACTCTATTAACCCGCAACTGAGTAATATCACCAAATCTGTATGCAGCAATGGACTTCCCGTCTTTCGATTTTACTTTGAACGTTTCCAAAGGGATGCCGGTTTCCCGCACATCTCTTGCTGCTCGCGGCGGGTGATTATATCCGTACGTATTTTCTAAATCTTCTGTCGTGATAAATCCATGCAGTAAAATATGTTCAATCACTATTTTAGCGCGTTTATTAGCGATGGAGTGAACATAGTTCAAGAATTCTTTGGGATATTTAGATGTCTTTTTAGTCATAGCAGGCAAATAACTCGTGTTGATGATGATATGATTGTTCTATTTTTCGTTTATCAATACGTTTTACGAGAACAGGGGACAAATACACGGCTTCGTAAGTGTATTCTTCTCTACTAAGCAAAGTGGCTTGTGTGGAACGTCCTGCATTGATTTCTACTTTTGTCAGATTTAAAGCGTTCGGCAACGGTTTACCAAAAGTTTTATCACCAGTCCTGCCATCGTAACTTAGAACATAAGGGATCTCTCTTTGGTTTAGTTTGTACAAAGAGATTACAAAATCATCAAAATTTATGTTTCCGGCGTAGTTAAATCCACCGTTTTGTCCGGTTCCCTGGTAAGGCGGGTCCATGTAAATCAAGTCGTCAGTTGTAGCGCTCTCAAGAATATGCGAATAGTCGGTTGAAAAAACCTCCGTTTTTCCTTTAAGGAGTTGGGAAACAGCAATTATATTGTCCCGCATCATTCTTGGGTTTCGTCCCAATCGCCTTTTATCGGGGCTTTGATTGAAATTGCCCTGCGCATTATATCTTACTGCCGCTTTTACACATTTTGCCAAAAGAAAAAGCAGGTATTCAGGCTGTTGAGTTTCATTGAATTTATCACGAATTTCGTAATAATATTCTTCCTCGTTTCCACGCTGTCCCTGCCAAATATCGTTATATTGACCGATAATGTACTTCGGATTATTGATAATAGTATCCCAAAGATCTGTTAAAGGTTTATTTATATCATTGAGAACAAAACGGTTGGCTTTAAAATAGAAAGCAGAAGCAATAGAAATCGCTGCAGAGCCGGCAAACGGTTCTATCAATCTGTCGAATCCGGCAGGGAAATACTGCAGTATTTTATCCGCCAAATTGCGCTTACTTCCCTGATACGGGATAGGATGAGGTAACTTCATCGTTTATAATATTTAATTCCTGCAAAGTGCAAAGATAGTTTTTTTTATGTATCGATAAAATTCTATTCATCGCTTTTTCCGAAAATCGGAATTGCGAAGTCGTAAGTATAAAATATTTTGTATAGATAATTTTCGTCGGGTTTTTTCGAGCGAAAGTTTGAGAAAAGGTGTATCTTTGCCGCGAATTTTCAATGCAATGTAAATATCATAATATGGTTATTGAAAGTTATTTCTTACAGATTATTTTATCGGCGGTTGTCATTCTGCTTTTGCCGATAACGAGGTATATTGCCCGGAAACTTGTTTCCAAATACGGGCGACTGATACACATGCCCGACGCACGGATCATGCAGGTCAAGCATATCATCATGATTCTTCTTAATATCATATTTATTTTTACGATTGCTATGATCTGGGGTGTCGATCCGAATAACTTGCTGTTGGGACTGTCTTCCGTTTT
>JAISDJ010000154.1 GCA_031264865.1 Tannerellaceae bacterium
AAATTTGTACTAAAATATCAAGTTAAACGCCTGCAAACTTACATAAAATCTGAATAAAAAGTAGTTAAAGTAGTTAAGTAGTTTCAACTTTAAAACGCATACGCAGCCTCCCGTCGGCATAATCACAGTTCAGCAGCTTGAAATGCCCAATCTCGGACGTATTGCCTACATGTTCGCCGATACAGGCACAGGCGTCGTAATCGCCGATACGTACGATACGCAGCGTTTCGCTTACATCTTCGGGCAACTTACTCAGGTCAACAATCTCTTTAGCCTCCGCCTGCGAAAGAAAATCAATAACAACCGGTAAATGCTGATCAATCACTTCATTAACCCTTCGCTCTACTTCCAGCAAAACCTCTTCGCCGGGCGCTTCCGGCAACAAATAATCACACTTACTCTTCTTCCTCTCAATATGCGCAGTCCTCGACCGCAGACAACCAAACATTCGCACCATCGTCTGATTCAATATATGCTCCGCCGTATGCATAGGCGGATACTCCTGCTTATTATGTTCGTTAAGTTGTTGCTCCATTTCGTATATAATATAGGATGCAAAGATAAAGAAACGTTACAAATGGCAAAGTTCTTGCCGATGGAATCAAAGCAAACGACTTGAAAAGTCGGATTTTCATAACCGTGGGTCATCGACCTGCGGGCCCTACAGTGCGGTTTTTCACACCTGCTTTCACCTTTCACCAAGTGCTTGAAACCCTTTTCCCAAGCGGGAAGTGGGGTGAAACGTCGTCGTTTCACCGGGATGGTTTCGTTTCACCGGTTTGTGTAGAGGGACAGAGGAGGTGAAAGCAAAACTGCCTCGGTGAAACGTGCACGTTCCACCCTCAATCCCGCTTGGGAAAAGGGTTTCAAGCACTTGGTGAAAGGTGGAACGTACTTTCATATCAATGACTGATGAGGGTGTGGAAAGCGATGAAATGGCGATTTACAGATGGCAAAAAGGTCAGAGAAATGTTAAAAAAAACACTATGATGTCTTCGGAAAAACACTATAGTGTCTTTACAAAAACATTATAGTGTTTTACTCAAGGCATCATAGTGTTTTTTTTAGCCTTCATCATGGTGTGAAAAACGTTGAAATCAGGTTAGTTAGAAGTTTTCACGGATGGATTTTTGAAAAGCGTGAGGAGTAAAACGATTACCGCAACAGTCATTGCAGATGCAATTAGAAATATTGATGACCAGTCATTAATATAATCAATCAGCCAGCCATTTATTAAAGTCCCTGCAAGATAGCCCACGCCCCATATCACAAACGATATAAATCCTTGAGCCTGTGCTTTATATTCCTGAGGAACAAGTTTGCCTGTATATACCTGACCGGCAACAAAAAATAGTCCAAAGATTAAACCATGGGGTAATATTCCCATACTGAACCACCATTGTTGTCCCGACTTAACACTGGCGTAAAGAGATAAATACCTGACCAACATAGCTAACAGTCCGAAAAACATAGCTTTCTTAAAACCGTATTTTACAAGAATACTGGTAGTTATAAACAAGAAAAACAATTCGGCAAATTGCCCCCAGTTCATTGTTACGGTAATATTTTTCACATCCTGGTCGCCAAAAAACATCGAACCGTAAACGTTATATAGAGCAAATGGGATAATTGCCAAAAAAGAAATCAGGATAAACCTGTTGAAATACTTATCTTTTAGAACTGAAATAACTCTTAGCCCGAAAATATCGGCTATGGAATAATTACTTGTTTTAACTCCCAGTGGCGGTGTTTTCGGTAAAGTTAAATTGAGCAGTGCTGCAACTAATGCAACTCCGGCACCACAATAAAGCGGAAGTACGGTTCCGTCAAATTTTGGAACATTAAAAAGATATACGGCTACTAAACTGAATATTCCTGAAGCTACCCAGCCAATAGAACCAAGCAACCGTATTCTGGGAAATTGTTCCTCCGGGACATGTGTCATGGCAATGGAACTTGTAAGACCCCATGAGGGCATATAGCACAACATCGCTAAATAAACGGTTATCATCCAGCCTGTAAAATGAGTCTGCCGGGCTGCCAGGAACAGAAAAACCGCCAACAACAGATTAAGTCCGGCAAGAAGTTTTTCGGAATTAATATAACGATCGCCTATCAGCCCCATAAGGGGGGCCGCAATAGAACCGATTGCAGACGAACATAGGATAAGCCACATTTGATAAGGTTCCAGGCTCGGCAGATTTTTCAAAAATGCGGCAAGTGGCACCCACCATACAGCATACATAAAATACTGCATAAACATCATGACGCCTAATTTGATGTAAACCAATTTATTCATACTATATTGATAATTGTTAGTTTCTATTTGATTGATAATAATCAAGTGCTGTTTTTTGCATATATACCATCATTAAATATAAAACTATCAAGTTCCAGGTTTTGGTAAGCCAACCTGAAACCTGATAATTGCACCTAAAACCTATCTTCTACTACCTGCCGGTTAAGTTGTTGACGGGTATAACCTTTCGGCTTCAGAGACCAGCTCACGCATGTATTCAAGTGCCAGTTTTGTTTGCTCATCAACATATTTGATCTCTCCCTGATTCCCGTTTTTGTCAATCACACAATGGCAGAACTCCCAGTTTAAGTAACCGTCGTAGCCGATACGCTGCAATTCGTTAACAAGGTGGCCATAGTGATGAATGCTGGGGTATCCGAACGAAGGAGTAACATGAAGTTTTCCATTGGGCAGCCTGTCAAATTCTCCGTTATAATGGAAAAGAATATCCAAATGTCCGATTGTATTGATGGCTGTTGTAATGTTTTCAACATTATCCTCGTGTGGGGGAAGATCGAAACAGATTTTAAGATGGGGAGAATCAACCTCATTAACTACTTTAAGGCAATCGCGCCAGTTGCCAACAAGTGGCTCGTGATTCTGTAAAGCGAGAACAATTCCGTAATCACCTGCCATCCGCGCTGCTTCTTTAAAACAATCTGTCATATAATTCCAACGGATAAGCTTTGGAACACCCCTCCAGCCGTTTGCCCATTCCTTGCGGGCTTCATCATAATTTGCCCAACCGTCTCTGAGAGTAATCCCAGGCCAGGAAGCAAAAACCCGCAGGGATTTGCAACCCAGATCAGCGGCTAATTTGATCTGTTCCCTGACCATAAGCAGTTGTGCCTCGCGCTCTTCGGCAACAGGGCTTGCGAAATTATTGTTAGCTGCCAGAGCAGGAAGCTCAAGCCCTAATTCACCTGCGTAATCTACGACGGCCTTGCGGGTGTCCTGATCCCAGTCCATCGGGTTGGCGTGCGGACGTTTTGCATCAAACTCGACACCGTCGAATCCAAAATCTTTTGCTTTCCTGAGCACTTCCTGCCAGGTAAGAGGACGATCCTTGAACCAGCATCCAAGATAGGTAATCGAATACAGTCCTACTTTCATTTTATTCTTATTCCCAGTCATACAAGTATATTTTTTACAAATTCTAAACAGCGGGCGACTTCGGTAACGGCATCAGATCCTTCCGGAATGTCGTATGAAAGTTCTATATCACAGTGTACCGGCCAGCCGGGTTTGCCGGCATTGCTTTTAATATAAAGCAGAAACTCTCTGAGTGGAGTTTCACCCTGCCCCCAAATCCGGTTTGTGCGGGGAGGCGTACTTTTAGGTCCGGTATAATCCTTGATATGGATTGATACAATATGCTCGTGGTACTTCTCTACTATTTCACGAGGATCCTTGCCGGTTGATCCGTAATAAATAGCCATGTCAAAGTTGAGACGAACATTGTCATATTCAAAGAATGGCTCTAACCTGAAACTTTCATCGGCGAATTGATCGTGGTTATGGAATATAAGGTATTTGCCATGCTTTGCGGCAAACGGAGCTACCCGTTCGGCTACCTTTAGGTCAAGTTCACAACTCACCCCCATGGCGCCGACCGCTTTACAGACATTAAATATATAATCCAATTCGGCATCAGACATATTAACATTAGGCTGTATCTTAATAATATGGATGTTAACACCAGCCATTTTGTATATCTTACCTAATTGTTCATACTTAGACATAGGAACGGAAAGTCGCCAGGCGAGAACTTCTTCGTTGTACCTTTGACGAGCCTCCATCTGAGCTTCACGCTCGCGTTCCTGTTCAGGAGTTAACGGTTGTCCCGGAACAGGGCGGATTTGAGATCCGAACTGAGGAGATATCGGCCTGCCTGCATAATTCTCGGCAACATCGCCCATCATTTCAAGCGTCCCAAGTCCTGTTGCGAGTGTATATAGCAATATACTACCTGCATCCGTGGGCATAGTACGGAAACTGTAAGTAATGGCGCCGATTTCAACACCACCGAGATTAGAACGACTCGCTTCCTCTTTTCTGCTTGCTGATGCACAAGCCGTCTGAAGAGGCGCTATCGCAAGAACACCTGCCGTTGTAGCTGCCGATAGCAGGAATTTACGCCTGTCAATAGGAATTTTCTTCTCTGTCATGATTTCTCTGATTTAGGGTTTTTAAATGTATTAAGTTAGTTTTTTGATGAAACTTATCACTTCCATTGTTCGTTGAACAGTTGCCTGATCTGCGACTTTTGCGGGAAATCCTTCAAGACTTTTTTCGACAATTCCGGCATAATGTTTAAGCGCCGCCTTGTTTACCGGTTTTTGTGGACAAAGAGATAAGAAGTTTCCGTTCAGTATGGCTGTCTCTGCCCCTTCCGGGAGAGCAAGCCTATGAAGACCGTCGAGCAATCTCCGGGCTTTACCGGCATTTGCTCCTGCCAGATCACTCGCGACGCCGGAGCAGGCGAAAAGCAGTCGGTCGGAGAACTCTTCCGCAATTCTGCCGAAGACCGCCGACTCTTCTCCCAAATGATCGAAGGTACCTCCAGGGGCGATGTCGATATAGAGATTTGGGAAACGACGTAGCAGTTCTTCCACCTGATTAGATTTCAGATATCCAAACTGTGGAAAGATAATCCGCAGCCTCGGATGGTTCGCGATGATGGCGATGCATTCATCGTATATCTCCTGCCGGGAGGAATGAGCGGCGTCCCCGAAAAACCAATTATTTGCCACCTGACCGGATTTGGCTTTGTCTTTCTCCCAAAAATCAGGCGGATCCGCCAAGTGGAGGGCTAATGGTATGTTCCGTCTTTCCAGCAAATCGTAAAAACCTTCGTACCGCTGCGAAGTAAGGGGTATGTTACCACTTATCTTACGGGCATTGGGCTTGCCTTCATACATTTTAAAACCGTCGGCGCCGATGTCTATAAGCCGTTCGGCCTGAAGAAGGAAATCCCATTCCGGGCGATTGGAACCCGGAAGATGGTAATCCAGGCCGGCAAATACGTATCCATGTTCAGGATAGAGGGATTTATATACGAAAGCAAGCAGGTTTCTGTGGATAGCATGAAAACCCTCACAAGTGTTTACTGCAAAGCATATAGCATCAAACCCACACAGGCGATAACCCTCGTGCAGTTCCTCCATCATCTGTGGCAGGGCTTTACCACTGTCCACCACATGGACATGGGAGTCTATCACTTTCACACTGTTTGTCCGGGATACTTGTTGCCCTGAACCTTTTGTCAACCCGGACATATCCATCATGGGCGTCATACCTAATACTGATAAAAATGTACGTCTTTTCATGGTTACCATCCCATTGCATATGATTGTCGTTCTTCTTTGGCAGAAGCTCCACCCTCTATCATGCCGGTTTCATGGTTGAGCCTTACCGCACAACATTCTCCATTGTAATACGGCTCCAGCGGAATCATGACATGGCCGCGGTCGATCAGCTCATTGACTACAGGCGCGGGAAGTGGCTCATGAAATAAATAGCCCTTATCGGCACCGTGAGGTTGGAAAGAGTTACGGAAGTGGGTGCTGTAAACCGAGGTAGCATCCAGTGCATCATGGATGGACATGTCAAATTCGGCAATGTTGAGGAAAGTTTGTATTCCCCATTGGTCCTGATTGTCTCCACCCGGCGTACCAAAAGCCATCCAGGGTTTTCCGTCCTTGAATACAAGGGAAGGCGTCAGCGTGGAACGGGGGCGTTTGCCCGGCTCCAGACTGTTGGGATGACCGGCTTTCATGTAAAACATCTGCCCACGAGTAGAGAGCTGCAGTCCGACTCCGGGCACCCTTGGGTTTGAGCGTATCCAGCCGCCGCTGGGCGAAGAGGACATAATAAAACCCTCAGCATCCACACAATCCAGGTGAGTGGTATCTCCTGCCTCGTCGTTGTGGAGTTTGCCTCCCGAATTAAAGAGGTCATCTTCCCATAGCTTAGTATTATTAGCGTAGTAAGGGGTGATCTTAGAACGCAGTCCGGCAGCATATTCCTCCGATAACAGCCGGTCGAAAGGAACCTTACAGAAACGTGGGTCACCGTAATAACGGTTACGGTCATTGTAAGTATGCTTCATTACCTCAATCAGTGTATGGATGTATTGGGCGCTGTTGTGCCCCATCTTCCGCAAATCATAGCCTTCCAGTACCTTGAGCGTTTGCAACATTACGGGCCCCTGTGTCCAGGCATTACATTTGTAAACCCGGTAATTGTGATAATCCATTCCCAATGCCTCTTCCACATAGGTCTCGTAATTAGCAAAATCTTCCATGGTAAGGAGACTGGCATTGTTTCCGGTACCATCCTCCACGGGGAAAGATCTGACATAGTCGATTACAGCTTTGGCAATATCCCCCTTATAAAATCGGTCTATCGCCCGCTGAATGCCATCTTCTCTCGAAGAGCCGATCCGATAAGCCTCCGCCAGTTTTTCATACGTGGCGCCCAGATCGGGTTGTTTGATGAGTTCCCCTATACTGGGGGCTTTCCCGTTTTTAAGGAAAATATTCCCGTTTTCCGGCAAAGTTTTCGTAAACAGACTCTCTTCAGTGGTGGATAGGAATTGGCGAAGCGCTTCATAGACAGGATAGCCGTCATAGCATAATTCGATGGCAGGCTCCAGCACGACATCCAGCGGTAGTGTTCCGAATCGGGAAAGAGCGGTGCAATAGGCGCCAATCTGCGCTGGAACAATGGCTCCCAAATATCCGAAACCGGGAATGGATTTGATGTTTTGTTTTTTTAGCCATTCCACGGTGAGCGCCCTGGGTGAAAAGCCCACGCCGCTAATGGCGTAGGTTTTTCTTTCCTTTGGAGTATAGATCAGAGTAGGTGCCTCGCCACCGATGCCGTCTTTATGGGGTTTAAGCACAGCCAAGGCAAAACCGGCGGCGATACCTGCATCGACAGCGTTACCGCCTTTTGCAAGTATCCGGATACCGGCGGCAGTGGCAGCGTAGTGTCCGGAAGCGACGACGGCTTTCCTGCTGCTGACGGTCGGCCGGGTATGAAACGCCGGCCAGATATACATGTTACGGGTTTGTTGAGACACTTGTGGCTCAGAAGCTCCTGCCAATTCGGGTATACCTATCAACGGCGTCACACCTAATGCTGATAAAAATGTACGTCTTTTCATGATTGTTTTTTGATTTAAACAAATTCCCAACCACGGCGTGTATCACGATGCAGAAGTTTATTTCCTTCATCGTCGTTGGTAATACGGCGGGTTCCGGAATCGTATAGCAGCTTTTTGCCGTCGCGCATCATCGATATTGCACCCAGGTTATATGTCTCGGTAAGTGCAGCGGCAAATTCAAACGATCCGGGATTCTTTGTCTTGCCGGTTCCCTTGACATCATCAATCCAGACCTGCAACCCACGAGTAGTCCCGTCTTCCAGTATATCACGCATATTCGGTCTGCCCGGGGCAGTGATTTTGGAATATCTTTTCATGTCGGCATCGCTAAGTCCAACCAACTTTGGCTGGCCTCCGTAGAAATTACACACGATAACGCCTTTTTCACCAACGAACATCATCCCCTCACGTCCCAGATCATCTTCCGGGTAACCATACGGAACATCCGGCTTCATGCCACCATCGTGCCATGTGTAGAACACCGTCCCGCTTCCATTCTTGTACGGAATTTCGAAGCGGAATCCTCCTGCCAGAGGATAAGACCATGTATTAACTACCTGCCGTGGAACTTGATCGGCATCAATGGTATATGCTCTGGAGAAGCGTGACGATGCGGATATGGCCGAACCAAGCCCTAAGACTTCGAAAACCGGTATCATACTGTAGATACCCATATCAGCAATCGAACCTGCACCAAATTCAAACCATCCGCGGAAACAGCAATGAGTATATTTAGGTGAATATTCGCGCATTTGAGACGGCCCAAGCCATAAATCCCAATTGAACCCTCTCGGTATGGGCGGACGTTCGGTTGGAATATCCGAATACTGTGGCCAATACGGACGCCCTGTCCAGTTGTGAATCTCCCGGAGTTTACCTATGGCTCCCGCGTCTAACCATGCTTTAACCTGATTAATTTCGCTGGGTTGTGCAATATTGTATGCCAAAAGGTATGTAGCAAGATTTGGCTGCGCCTTGGCCATGTCAACAACTTTCATTGCTTCGTACAGCTTATTGCCCAACGGCTTGTGCATAAGCTGGTGTTTTCCTCTTTTAAAGCAATCCACGGAAATATAAGAGTGCGTGTGATCGCAGGATATGATTTTTACCGCATCAACGTCATGCATCTTTGTGAGCAGTTCACGCCAATCCTCTTCTGCCTGACACGTACCGGTGTAACCCGGGCGGTTTTTCCTGTAATAGGTATCAATGACATACTTCATCACATCGCGGCCACCGGGATGCCCTGTTACGCCCTCAAGCCAATTTGGTTCACCTATTAGCGTACGCATTTTGTTACGTATGCCGTTGGGGCTCCATCCAAGGTAATCGTTACTCTGTCGATTGGGGTCGGCAACACCTACAACTTCAATCTGAGGAGAGTGAAGCAAATCGCCTATTTCGGAAAGGCCTTCCCAGCCACATCCTATATTAACGATAGTGATCTTGTCGCTCGGAGGAATGAATCCTCTCCCAAGTACTGAGCGTGGAACCACTGTAATCATGCCTAAAGCAGCAGTGGTAGATAAAAACTTGCGCCGGCTAAGTTTTCCTCCATTTGATAATTCTTTCATGATATATACTGAATTAATAAGTGAATTTTATAATTATAAACCTATATCTTCTCGCCATTGTGTATAATGGCAATTGTCTGAAGCGCTCCAACCGGGATTTTGCTTTATTTTGCCTTCTCCCAAATCTATTTGAGTTTGCGGTTTCCAGAAAAATCCATTGGTCTTTCTGTAACGTTCAACTATGCCTCCCGGGCTTTGTGGCCTCTGGATATTAAATACCGTATTATTGTTGATTCTTATACCATATTTATTGCCTAAAACCTGTTCGGCGATATGCCAGCGGCGGATATCTCCCCAGCGGACACCTTCGAAGCACAATTCGTAGCGGCGTTCTTTCTGCAAATTTTCCAGCGTGTAAGAAACAGGGGGTAAGCCTACACGGGCACGCACCTGGTTTATCCCGTCTGCTGTCTCGGAAAGTTCGGAATGCATCAACAGTACGTCGGCATAGCGTATGTATATGATATCCTTTCCGCAGCCATTTTGATTATTGTCTCCCGAAAAATCATAACCGCCATCGGCAGATGGTGCGGCTGTGTAGCTCCAATAAAGTGCATCAGGGTCGCCACCCTTTCCGTAAGCCCTTGTTACAACGTACTTCTTTTGCCACATACCTGTTTCTTCCATTTGCCTGTTCAATCCCCAAGTGTATGGGGCAGACATTCCTTCTTCGGGATTCGGGTCATTATTTATCTCAGGATTATCGCCTGTAAAAACCCTATATATGGAAGCGGCACGACGCAAATCGTTGGGTTCTTCAGACTCCCAACTATTCCACATTCTTGCGTTAACAGGCCCGGATCCCCAGCCATATCCCAGAGGAAATACGTGTTTAAATCCGTCGATACCGGTGCGGGTGCCATCGCGGAGAGCAAAATACAAACCATAGGAGTTTCGTGAATCTGCGCTGGCGGGACTGCATTTGATGACAAATACATGTTCGGGATTTTCACCGTCTTTTACCATTTCGGGTAAATTCTGTGCATACGGGTAATTCTTTTTGGTTGCTTTATTGGTGTAATCCCAAAGTTGGCGGTAATCGGCTACTAATGAATGCCCTGAATTTGCAATAACCTCATTCAGTGCTGCCAATACCTGTGCCGATGTAATTTGGTTACCATCTTCAAGAGGGAGCGACGATTGACGGTAAAATCCGGTATAGAACAGATACACGCGTGCCAAGAGGCTTGCGGCGGCCCACTTGGTAATGGTGCCCGAAGGATACGTGTTCCACACGTCGTCAGACATGCTGTTGTAAGCCTCCCACAAGTTAGTTGCAATGAACTTGTATACATCCTCCTGAGGCGTTTCTCCCGGCGGTTCCTTTGCTTGTATCACATTCTCCGGTGCACCTTTCATTAAAGGCACATCACCCAGCAATTGTACCAGTTCAAAATAAAGGAAGGCGCGTATGAATTTGGCTTCACCGATTTTCTGATCTTTAACCTTACCTTCAGGCATGGAGATTTCAAGAGCTTCAATAGCCCCATTGGCACGGGAAATACCGGTGTAACGCTCTGTCCAACAATCATTAAAAAGATCCAGATTATTGTACATAAGGTGTCCAAGCCCCTGATAGGTAAAGTCATTTATTCCTCCTCCACCAAATCTCTCATCGGAAGCCAGTTCGGCAACAAAAAAATAAGATGACTCTACGGTTCTTCCGCCACCCCCGCCTACACTACGTCCTAAAGCTCCATATACACCTGTTAATATCTCGTTAGCGTCTTTTTCTGTTACCGGATAAGTTGACGAGTCTTTGGTAGTATAACTCTGCACATCTAGAAAATTTTCGCAACTCGATAAAACGAGAAGCGCCAAAACTATTGCTATTAAATGATTAATTGACTTTTTCATATGCTTGACTGACTAAAATGTAACTTGAATACCTGTTAAATAAGTTTTTGCACTTGGATAGTATCCCTGATCAATGCCGGTAACCCATGTACGCGTATCATCATTCCAATTCCCAAAACCGACTTCAGGATCCATTCCTGAATATTTGGTGATGGTAAACAAGTTCTGAATAGTGAAATATACGCGTGCCTGACCGAACGGCATTGCAGGCAATAAGCGCTTAAAATCATAGCCCAAAGTGATGTTCTGTATTTTCACATAATCTCCGTTTTCGATCATTAATCCGGAAAAATTCGTGTAATTGATATGCGCACCGTTGGTCAGACGAGGATAAAAATTATCAGTGCCTTCGCCCTGCCATCGTTTGAATACGTCGGTAGTGTAGTTCTCAAAATGCCTGCCTGCAAAACTACGGTAAGATTTTATAATCTGATGACCAAAAGCACCCGAGGCGGTAACCATAAAATCAAATCCTTTATAACCCATATTAAGAGTTAACCCGGCTCTATATATGGGCCAGCCACAACCAATTTTCGTTTTGTCGTCGATGTCGATTATTCCGTTATCATCTAAGTCTTTGAAACGGATATCGCCTGGCTGTGCCTGTGGCTGTATTATCGTACCGTCTGAACTTTTGTATGAATCAATTTCCGCTTGATTCTGGAATATGCCATCATGTACCCAACCATAGAAAAAACCCATTGGCTGGCCTACCTGCATACGATAAATCTCGGTAATAGGATTGGCTAACACGTCGGCAGGACCGTGGATGATACCTTCAGCGTTATCTATTCGCAGCACCTCGTTTTTATTATAACTCCCGTTCAGGTTAACGCCATAGGAAAAGTCGCCTTTACGGTTATTCCAAGAGAATGAAAGTTCAACGCCTGAGTTCCTTACATCACCCCCGTTTACATTTGGTGCAGAAAACCCCCAGGCAGCGGCAATGGGAGCTTCCAGCAACCAGTCCTTGGTCTCCTTGATATAGAAATCGAACGTGAGACCCAGGCGGTTTGCCAGGAAACGCGCATCTAAGCCTACATTTGTCTGTTGCGATGTTTCCCATGTGATGTCGGGATTTTTGAGTACGCCAGGCGCAGAACCGGAGGATACTGTTCTCTTATCGGCGCCGAAATAATAACGTGCAGTATTGGGCCAGCTAAACGTAGAGTTGTACTGGAATCCCCTTACGGATGCATTACCGTTTTGCCCCCAACTCACCCGTAATTTCAGATAATTCATCCAGGAACTTATATTTTCCATGAGCGGTTCGTTGGTGATAATCCAACCTGCCGACACGGCAGGAAAGTATCCCCAGCGATTACCGCGGGCAAAGTTTGACGAACCGTCGGCGCGTAAGCTAAAGGTGGCCATATAGGTTTCGTTATAATTCCACTCTGCTCGTCCAAAAAATGAAGATAAGGCATTCTCTCCGATTGGAGAACCACCGGTTGAGCGATCTGCAAGTTCAATAGCCGGCATAAGATTTCCAACATAATCGTAGTCAAAACCCAATTCAAAATTGTTTCTACGGCCACTTGCCTCTACGGATTCTCCATAGCCCGATTTCTCAATTTCCTGCCCTATCATTACGGATATATTGTTATTGTTCTTTGTAAAAGCGTATGACAAAGTATTGGAAAAAGACCAGCTATAACCGGAACCGGCATTCTGGGAAACAGTCCAGAAAACGTTTTCCGCACGTTCTCCCCATTTGCCTGCATGGTTTGCACTACGGTAAGAGCTAGCGTTTTGACGATAACTGTACAACGATTTTAATTTCAAATTTTTGACAGGTTGAATTTCCAGATAAGCGCTCGCATTAAGGTAATAATTTTTCCTTAGGTTCAACCCCGACGAACTGTTGGTCGCAAGGCCAATCGGGTTGTTGGATATTGGTTCGATATTCCAACCGTCGGCTGTTCTCATATAATAATCGTAATATTCGCCATCGTCGTTATAGACAGGAAGCAGGGGACTTGCCACCATTATGCCACGCATAAGGTTATCGTCGCCAATCCCACTCATATTCACTCCGTTTGATTTACGATACGAGTAATTAATATTTTCTCCTATCTTGATAACATCAAGATCTCTCACTTTGTAAATTATATGGTCTGAGTTGACACGAAACGTATTCCTGGTAAAGTTGGACTGAACCGCTTCCCCGAAGATACCGTCCTGCGAGGAATATGAATATCCGATCGAAAATTTGGACATCTCGTTTCCACCCGTTACGTTCAGAGAGTGATTGACGGTTGGAGCACCTTCACAATAGAAAGCGTCTATCCAGTCGGTCCCTTCCCATGATCCGCTCATGATGTCATTATAGAGTTTTGCAGGTAACTTCCCTTGAAAATCGTCCGCTATCTGATTATCGTTGGAAGTTATTTCGTCACGTATCATCATCCATTCCTTTGCGTTCAACAGGTCGGGTTTATTGTTCAGATATTGCTTGCCAAAGTAAGCATCGTATGAAACTTTGGCCCTGCCGGTTTTTCCCTGTTTGGTGGTAATGAGCACAACGCCGTTTGCCGCTCTTGCCCCATAGATGGCTGAAGAGGCGGCGTCTTTCAATATATCAATTGATTCGATATCCGCTACGCTCATGTTATTCAGTCCGTTGTTTCCACTGGGAACTCCGTCGATGACGTACAAAGGTCTTGCTTCACCATTCGTGCTGAGACCTCGGATATTAATGATATAATCAGCCCCCGGCTGCCCGTTGCTTTGCATGATAGTAACACCTGGAGACATACTTTGCAAAGCAGTTAAAGGATTGGCAGTACTCATTTTCTGGAGTGCATCGCCCTGAATATTGACTGTAGCGCCTGTCACCAATGCTTTCTTTTGCACGCCATATCCTATAACTATCACTTCTTCCATACTTAGAAAATCCTCTTTTAGAACAATCTGCAGATGACTTTGATTACCGACTACTATTTCCTGACGGATATAGCCAATATAAGATACTTGTAATGTAGCATTATTCTGTACGGTCATTGAGAAGTTTCCGGCAATGTCGGTTATCATTCCGTTAGTCGTCCCTTTTTCCATGATATTAGCCCCAATAATGGCCTCGCCGCCGACATCAACAACTGTTCCTGTAATTTGTTTTCGGTTACTTTGCTGTAAGTTTTTCGGTTCGAGAGTAAGAGCTGTTTTATAGAGAATTACCTGACGGTCAACGATTTCATATTTAACCGTTTTAACATTTAACACTTTATCCAATATCTTTGTTATTGTACTTCTACTCTCATCTATGGTTACTTTTTGCACAAGATCAATAGTGTTTTCATTATAAAGGAAAATGAATTCGCTGTTATCTTCTATTTCGGCAAACAGCTCCCGGAGGGTTTTATCTCCTTTTGTCAGGTATATTTCCGTCTCTCTAGCATATGAACCATTATTCGCCCAGCAACACATGGTTACTGTCAGGAGAATAACACATATCCTTATTTGGTGTAAAATTCTTCGTAATTCTTCCCTGGAATTACGCTCGGTTGTCAGTAATTTCATATCTTTGCATGTTTTATTAAGATTAAAAAATGTAATTGGTAAGATTTTTTGATCGAAAGTTTACCGGAAAGTATTCCCAGTACTTTTCCGGTTTTTTCTGTTCTTATAGGCTACGTTTTTTATGGTTTAACAACTACTTTAATCATATTATCACGGATAGAATAGTCAATAGGCGCCGTTATTGCCAATATCCGGAATGTTTCTTCAATGTTCTCTTTCAAATCGAGTTTGCCACTTAATATATAATAGTCCGATTGACCTGCTGCATAATCTATCCGTACGTTATAAAACCTCTCTATTTTTTTCAGTACATTCTCTAACCGTTCTTTATGGAGGGAAAGGAATCCGAATCGCCAGTTGGTGTATTCCAGGGCATTAACTTCCTGTAGTCTGAAGCTATCATTACTTTTTTCGTAGGTATATTTTTGATTGGGGCTTATGATGGATATTCTATTTTCTTTTGTGTCTTTGACAGAAACCGAACCTGAAGCCAAAACCACAGATTGCCTGTCATCGGAAGAATAAGCAGATATATTGAAAGAGGTCCCCAATACCTGAATATCAAATAAGCCCGTTTTAACAATAAAAGGAACTTCTTTATTTTTAATCACTTCAAGATAAATCTCTCCATCAACGTATATTTCACGTTTATCATTCGCGAACGAAGGTGGATATATGAGCTTACTACCGGAGTTAACCCATATTTTTGTTCCGTCATTCATGGTGATAGTTGTAATTTTTCCATAAGGTACATATAATTGATTAAAGCTTTTCCCCGGCTCTTTGGTTCGTTCGGTTTCTTTTATCAGTATAGAGTTTACATGTATGTTTCCTCCTTTATCATATTTTAACTGCGCTTGGTTATCTTTGATCTCAATTTTCTCATTATTATCCAATACAAGTATAACATTGTTTGAATCTTCTGCTACCATGGGCATCATGTCAGAAATAACTTGTTCGTAGTCAATAGGATTTTCCGCCTGTTTCTCACGAAGCATGAAAAAGTAAACAGAAAATGCTATAAGTAACAAAAAGGCGGCGGCATAACGAAAGAAAAAGGACAGCTTTCTATGTTTGGGCTTTTGCGTCTTAATAATGGAAGCCTCTATTCTGCTCCATAGTTCTTTTTTAGTTTCTTCGGTTAAATGTTCATCCTCTATGTTCATGTGTTTGAAGATAATTTTCAGTTGATTGATAGCCTCATACTTCACGGGATCTTCCTGCATAATTTTAGTCAAATAAGTGTTCGGTTCTTTGGATGGATCAAGCAACCATTGAAATAAAGCTTTATCTGTAAGCAGTCTGATGTAAAGCTCATATATGTGTTCATTTATGTTCATGATAAACTGTTTTCCTTGGTTTACTATAAAGCAAACGTAGAAAAAAAAGATTTGTACTCACAGAAGTGAAAAAAACACGGAAAATTTACTAACGTGACGTGAGTTCGATTTAGAAAAGTCTGGCGGCACGGGCACGTTCTACCGTATAAATAAAAAGATAAATAGTTTTAAATTCATTTGCGACCGGATTTTTTCTATGGATCGATGAACCAGATTACGTGCTGATTGATAATTAATGCTTAATAACTGAGCTATCTCCTCATACGACATATTGGCTTCAAAACGTAAATAAATTGCTTCTTTTTGCCGATCGGATAATAAACTGATTACCATATCGAATTTTTCTTTAACCGATTCGTCTGTTTCATTGTCGGCTTCCTGATCCCATGAGATTTTGACGTGGAATGGCAGTTCTTCTAATGATAAACAAATCAGTTTGTCTCTTTCACGAATAGCATCAATCATAATGTTCTTCAGTGATTTGAATAGGTAAAAAATGGGGTTGTCTACATCAGGAAGTTTATGATGGTTTTGGTATAAGCGGATGAAAAGTTCTTGTATGCTATCTTTCACTAACTCTTTATCATTTACAAATTTAATCCCATAACAATATAATCTGTCGGAGCTTAGTTCGAACAAAACGGCAAAATCCTTTTTGTTTCCTTGTTTAACATTCTTCCATATGACAGACAATTCATCCGGTTTACCGCCGGATTCCCGCATGGTTTTTCCTTTCTCCATCTTATTCCCTTGTTTTTGAAACAAATGTACAATTTATAATTTACTAACCTGAGTTCGACATAATCAGCATGGTAATTTTAACATAAATTTATCATGGGGAGAGATACAAAAGTCTATTCCGATTTTTTTTCGATACGGGTTTGATTTGCAAATGGGATGAATTTCTTACGTAAAACTCCAGTCATTCTCAAAGGCTCCGCTCAATCTGTTCCTGCACAATGGCGTCTACTACGGCGATGGTTGTCAGGTTCAGGATGTCGCGGGTTGAGCTTTCCAGGTCGGTGAAGTGGATGGGTTTGTTGAGTCCCATCTGGATGGGGCCGATTGTTTCGCCTACGCCCATTTCGAGGAGTAATTTGTAGGCGCTGTTGGCCGAGCTCAGGTTTGGGAATACCAGGGTGTTGACGTCCTTTCCTTTCAATCGGCTGAAGGGGTAGGTTTCGTCGCGGAGTTTCTTGTTGAACGCAAAATTGACTTGCATTTCTCCGTCTACTATAATGTCCGGATGATTTTTATGCAGGTATTCAATCGCGTCGTGTACCTTGAGTGGGCTTCCTTGCTTGTCGGCGCCGAAATTAGAGTATGAAAGCATGGCTATTACGGGGTCGTGGGCAAAGAACTTGACGGCGTCGTTCGTCAAGCGGACAACGTCTTTTAAGACGTCGGTCGATGGATGGCGGTTTATTAATGTATCGGCAATAAAGAACGTGCCTTTTTTACATATAATAATATTCATGGCGCCGAAATGATGGTAGGAAGGACGGATGCCGACAATCTCTTCCGCCATCCTGGTGACTTCGGAGTAGCGGCTGTAAACACCTGTAATAAAGGCGTCGGCTTC
>JAISDJ010000167.1 GCA_031264865.1 Tannerellaceae bacterium
CACTTGCTCCTTCTATTATGCCCGGGATATCCGCCATTACAAACGAACGATTATCACGATAGCTAACAATTCCTAAATTAGGTTCTAAGGTAGTAAAAGGATAATCGGCTATTTTAGGTTTAGCAGCCGATACAACAGAAAGCAGCGTAGATTTTCCTGCATTAGGAAAACCAACCAATCCCACATCGGCCAGTAGTTTCAGTTGAAGTATAATCGAACGTTCCTGAGCCGGTTCACCGGGTTGGGCATAACGAGGCGCCTGATTGGTAGAAGTTTTAAAGTTCCAATTCCCTAATCCTCCACGTCCTCCTTTTAATAAAAGAACCTCTTGTTTATCTTCTGTTATATCGCAAATATATTCTCCGGTATCCGCATCAAAAACAACTGTTCCGCAGGGAACTTCAATTACACGATCTTCACCGTCTTTTCCCGAACTACGTTTGGCGCTACCACTCCCGCCACTCGTTGCAAAAATATGCCGTTCGAATTTCAAATGGAGCAGTGTCCAGTAGTTTCGATTACCCCTAAGGTAAACACTTCCTCCTTGTCCGCCATCACCACCATCAGGACCACCTTTGGGTATATACTTCTCTCTACGAAAATGAGCAGACCCTCTCCCACCCTTTCCCGAGCGACAGTATATTTTTACATAATCAACAAAATTCGAATCAGCCACCTTATTATAAATGTATATTAATTTTTTCCTTTATTCTTTCAAATATTTCTTCAATCGTACCAACTCCTTTTATTGCATGATGCTTACCTTCTTTGATATAATATTCAGCTAAAGGAGCTGTTTTCGAATGATAAATTTCCAGTCTGGATTTAATCGTATCAATATTGTCATCCTGACGTCCTGACTTTTTACCTCGTTCCAACAAACGATTAATCAGTTCGTCTTCTTCAACATGCAGATTTATCATCAATGTTACGTCCATATCACGTTCATTCAGCATTTTCTTTAATGCTTCCGCCTGAGGAATTGTACGAGGAAAACCATCAAAAATAACACCTTTTGAACCTTTCTTGCCGTCTAATACTTTGGCAAGCATATCAATTATCAATTCATCCGGGACAAGCTGTCCTTTTGCGACATAGTCATTAGCTATTTTACCTAATTCCGTCCCTTCTTTCATTTCAGCACGCAACACATCGCCTGTTGAAATATGGTCTAATCCGAACTCTTTAATAATTAAATCACTCTGCGTTCCTTTTCCTGAGCCCGGAGCGCCGAAAATCACTACATTCAACATATTATCTTTGATTTATTATTAACAGGATATTATTCTTCTACTATCATATATATATCTCGGTATGCACGGCCTAATTCATCATAATCCAATCCATATCCGACAATAAAATCATTCGATATTTCTATCCCCACATAATCAGGCTTAATATCATGTTGTAAAGCGCTTGGTTTAAAAAGCATAGTAGCCAGCTTAACATCGGAAGCACCATCATCTTTCAGTTTTTGGATGATATGTTTCATCGTAAAACCGGTATCAATAATATCTTCCAATAAAATGACGGAGCGTCCTTTAACGTCCGACTTCACCGGCATAATTTCTACTATATTCCCCGAAGTACTTGTTCCATGATAAGAAGCATACCTGGCAAACGTAAGCTCGTAAGGACCATTTAAATAATACATTATATCAGCAATAAACATAAATGCACCATTCAATATCCCTACAAACAATGGATTCGTACCTTCAATATCTTTCTTTATCTGAATGGCTACCTTTTCTATCGCTTCCTTTATATCCTTCTCAGGAATATATAATTTAAATTCTTTATCCTTTAGCCGAATCCTATCCATACCCTTTATAATTTTAAGGCAACAAAGGTAGCACTTTTTTAAGACTACTCCCTTTTATTCTCCCGGAAATGTTCAGAATAAACAAATACCCACGCTTCCACCTCTCAAATATCATTTTATCTAAAAAACAGATTTCCACTCGCAGATAGAACGAAAATGAAAAGTTTTTTTGCATACTTTCCATCCTCAAATCCCGCATCAAAAAAGAGTTTTCAATGATTGATGGAAGGTAGAAGGTGGTTCTGAAAAAAAGATTATAATGTCGTTAGTAAACCATTGTATAGTCTTTAGGAAATCATTACGATGGTTTGTTAAAGACATCACAATAGTTTTGCAAAGAGATGGTAATGATTTCCTAAAGACTATACAATGGTTTACTTTTTCTGGAATAGGGTTTACAGTTTTAGGGTTAATAACTAAAAGAACTTTACACAGTTCTTCGAAGAAATCGGCTGAAAATCTTCTTTCAGTATTTTATTCTGTAAATCAACATCTTAAAACAGACTAAGCTGAAAGAAGATTTGAAAAAGATAGATTTTTTCTGAAAAACATAGTTGATTTGTAGACAATTTCATATCTTTACAACAATTCCAATCCGTAAGCGTTACGGACAATGGAAGGACATATTTTGAAAAAACGTAAGCGTTAAAGATATTATTTTGTCCTAGAAAATCACCAGTTTTCAAAGGCATAGGTGTTGTCGTTTATTTGTTCAGGTGTGTGTTAGTGATACCTCTAAGACTAATAAAGATATAAACAGTAACCTGTGTTTCTTTTTTATGTAAAATAATAACATCATGGTAATAAATGTAGTAAAATACGAGGTCAATGATAGGGAGTTTGTCTATAAATTTCCATCTGACGATTTGCGGATTGGTACGCAATTAGTTGTCTATCCTGCTCAAACTGCTTTCTTTGTGAAAGGCGGTAAAATCTACGATGAATTTCAGGCAGGTACACATACTTTAAAAACCGAAAACATTCCCTTACTTAACAAATTGATTAATTTACCTTTCGGATCCAATTCTCCTTTCAAAGCAGAGGTGTGGTTTATCAATCAAATTTCAAAAATGGATATTAAATGGGGAACGCCTACTCCCATTCAATTGGAAGACCCTCGTTATAATATTATTGTTCCTGTCCGAGCCTTCGGGCAGTACGGAATACGGATAAAAGCCCCACGCTTGTTCTTAGAAACACTGACAGGAAACATGACATCCTTTTCTTCCGATAAAATCGAACAGTATTTCAAAGGAAAGGTTTTAGCGCAATTAAGTACGTTAATCACACAAAAGATCGCGCAAAACAATGTCTCTATTTTGGATATTAACGCCTGTTTGTTGGATATGTCGGAATATTGCAACACGCAGTTAAACAGCATTTTTAACAAGTATGGAATTGATATTATAGAATTTTCCATTGTGTCAATCAATGTCCCGCCAGACGATCCAAGTATTGTTAAACTAAAAGAAGCCAAAGATTTGGCGGCACGAATGAAAATAACAGGTAGGGATGTTTATCAAATGGAACGTAGTTTTAATGTTATGGAGGCCGCAGCCAAAAATGAGGGCGGCGGTATGGTAAATTTGGGCGCAGGACTGGGTGCAGGTTTGGGTATCGGCGGGCAAATGGGAAACATGTTTAACCAAACTATAAATACCAATCCAACGCCTCCGCCAATTCCACAGGAAACGACTTATTTCCTTTACTTCAATAACCAACAACAAAGCGGTTTTAACTATCAAGCAGTAGTAAATTTGATTTCAAAAGGACAGATAAACGCCGACACGCTGGCATGGAAACAAGGTATGCCAAATTGGAAAAGAATAAGCGAATTGCAAGAGTTTAGTAATTCATTTACTGGTCAAACTCCTCCGCCCTTACCACCTAATTTATAAAGTTATGAAGAATATTATCTTAATCATCGGAATTATCTTGTTTGTAACCAATTTGTTATTTGGCAGTATTTTAAGCATTTACCTTACATTTAATATATGGTTGAATTGCGGCGTGATAGCAGTGACAACCACTTTGCTTTATACCCTGACTTGTATTACATTAAAAGACGGATTTCGTATTTCTCTATCTATTTTATTGGGAATAATGGGATTTATAGAGTTTGTTTTAGGCCTGTTTGCCCCTCAACGCTATATAGACAACTGGTACTTGATAGCCATTATCCTGATAGTAGTATTTGAAGCTATTATACTGACAATCACACATATCATTTCAAAGAAGATAAATTAAATAAATATAAACAATCAAAAATCTAAATAAAATGAGTATTGTTGGTGCAGCATGCCCAAATTGCGGGGCGTCAATTCAGTTAGATAATGAAAGACAAGATGGCTTTTGTTCTTACTGTGGCAGTAAAATAAAAGTCCAAGAAGCCATTTCTTTAATTAAATTAGATAAAGGTGATGAATTGGAAAACTATTTGCATTTAGCTGAAAATGCACTCAATGGTCAAAATGCAGATGAAACCTATTTATATGCAAGTAAAGCATTAGAGATTAATACAAAGAATGTTAAAGCATGGTTATATAAGATGTATGCGTTAGATTCTTTAGGCACATTAGAAGATCTTCGAGTTGATGAGATTATTAATTGCGGATATCAAGCAATAGAATTATCTAATGACGATAAGATACAAAATGATGTATACTGGTTTTTCTTGAACAAAGCAGTAGCTATTTTAAACTTGTGCCATCAACTGATTTCTGATACACAAGAAATTCAAAGCGTTTATAATTCTAATTTGTTTATTACCAGATCATCAATAAATCCTTTTTCGAAGGAACATATACAGGCAACATACAATTACGACGCCCCATTTGTTGATATGATAGATACAAACGTTACAGTATTTATGGTTAATCTAAAATGTGCAGTTCCTGTTGACGTTATTAATAATAACACTGATTATATTGCTTGTGTCAATCAAATAGCTAACGGATTTATATCTTATACCGAATCATTGAAACAGAGATGTAATATATATGGCTCTTATTTTCCGGATTCAGCTATTGAAGCAAGAAAGAATATTTTATTGATATTGAAAGAAGGTTTGCCCCAAGAGCAAGCACAAAAAGTATCAGAAGAACAAATACACAATAAAACTACATCTTCCGGTGGATGTTATATTGCCACTGCTGTTTATGGGTCATACGAAGCTGATGAAGTATTGGTTTTGCGGCAATATCGCGATTTGATATTATCCAAGACATTTTTAGGGAAACTTTTCATCAAAGTCTATTACTATTTCAGTCCGTCTATTGCAAATAAATTGAAGGCAGATAGTTTTGTGAATCATTTCATCAAAAAACTGTTAGATAAATGGGTATCGCATTTAAGAATAAGATTTAATGAAATAAAAATCAATTGATATGGCTGAAAAGAAATTGCCAACTGTACTAAAGGATTTTTATTCTCAATTTGCTGAAAACCATAATCATCGTAAACAATTAATTCTTATACTCGAAGGTGACATGGGTGCCTGATGTTTCAAAAAAGATAATTGCGAAAATGAGATAGTAGCAGGATTATTGTAAAAAAATCCTTTAATTTGCATAATAATTGTACTTTTAGTAAAGAATTACGATGCCATAGAATACTATTATGCAAATAGAGCAGATAGATAAGCATATTATCGAAAAGATTAACGAAGGGGATGAAAAGACTTTCGCGAAGCTTTATGAGGCCTATTATGTATATCTGAATACGATTGCTTTTTTTTATATAAATGATGAGAGTGTTTCCCGTGAAGTGGTGAATGATGTCTTTTTGAAGGTGTGGAATAAACGGGGATCTCTTGCTTTTCCAATAAATTCTTATCTGATCAAAGCTGTACAAAACAGTTCGATCGATTATTTACGCACCCAGCAATCCCTTCATCGGACGTTAAATAACCATAAAGAACAATTCATCTTGTTTTATCAGGAAAGTTATATCCACTCTACTCCACAACCCTTAGAATATGTCGAACTGCGGCAGGCTGAAGAAGAGATAGAAAAAGCCATTGATCAACTGCCGCCACGGTGCCGGGAGATTTTTATCATTTATTTCTATGAAGGTAAATCCGTAGAAGAAATTGCTGAAGGCATGGATATAAAGATCAGCACGGTTCGGGTACAACTAAAAAACGCATTCGACCGGCTTAGAGAGCTATTAGAGCATCTATTACTCATTTTTTTCCTGTGAAAACAAAAAAACGCCTTTTCATCTAAATTTTTCTGATGCGAGATTCGTATATAATCATATAACATGGTATTATATATGCAGAAAAACGATCAGTTATTCGATAAATTATTAGTAGAATATATTGCACAGAAAATCTCTGTGGACGATAAAGAGAAAATGTTTTCCATGATCCTTCAAACTCCTTCCTATAAGGAACAATTTGAGAAGGCCATGAAGTTAAATGTTTTGCTACGTGTTCCCATTTTCGAATCTTCCAAAGGTGCCGATTATCTCTTATTAAAAGAAAAGGCGAATATCCATTCCACAAACCCATACGGAAAAAACGTTCGAAGGTTTACTATGTTAAGACATATCGCAGCAGTCGTTATTCTTATACTGTTAAGCTCTATTAGTTCTATCTATCTGTATACTAAATATAATCATTCGAACAAGGAAATTAGTTGGATTGAGACATCCACACCCTTGGGTGGACAGACCCGGCTTCTTTTACCTGACGGAACGGTTGCTTGGGTAAATGCAAAGTCGGAATTAAAATACAGTTCCCTCTTCGGCACAACAGACCGTCATCTTTATTTGGAAGGAGAAGCTTACTTTGAAGTGAAGAAAAACGAGAAGCTTCCTTTCTCCGTTCATGCCGGTGATATGACAGTAATAGCTACAGGTACCCAGTTTAATGTGCGTTCTTATCCTGAAGATAATAAATGGGAGGTCAATCTGTTGGAAGGAGGGGTGGATGTTGTTTTATCCGGCAACTTATATTCCTTGGCTCCGGATGAAAACATAATCTATGACAGAACTTCCGAATTAGCTGTTATCGAACAGGTTGATGCCTATCTGGCTGCACAGTGGACAAAAGGAAAGCTCTCGTTCCATCAGGCTTCCATACCGGAAATATATAAGATGCTGGAAAAACATTTCAATGTCTGTATCCTGATTGAAAGTAATAAGTTAAAAGGAGAATATTTCATGGGTAGCATTAATCTGGATATGAGTCTAAGTGAAATACTCAGCTATCTGGATGTGGATAAGAAATACAAAATCGAAGTAAAAAACGATATCATTAGAGTGAGAGAAAAATAAATTGTTTAACCTTTAAATCACGTGCATATATGTCCGATACTTCATGAAAACACAAAAGAACCGGAGAAAGGACAAGTTTCTCCGATTCAGTAAATTGTTATTAAAAAACGAGTTATTAACAAACAATCACAATACAAAAGTATGAAAATACACATAAAAAAGGAATTGAAAGATAAAATTAATTTCAATTTGAAGCAAAACTATGCTTTTTCCCGTTTCTTTTCCTTGACTTTATTTCTAAGTTTTCTATTCACTGTTTCATTATCCGCAAATCTACGGGTTTTACAGGATACAATAATCACAATCAAGCATACTGACACTCCACTCAGCCGTATCATTTCCGACATTGAACAAAAGAGTGGCTACTCTATCCTCGTCCGCCTTAACGATGTGGATGTGAAAGAAAAGTATTCCATCAACGAAACCAATAAAGACCTGAATCAGATCTTAACGACCTTGTTCAAGAGTAAAAATATTGGTTTTGAAATAAAGGGAAATGCCGTCTCAATTTTCAATGCTCAAAATAAGCAGGCAAATGCAAATCCTAAGCTTCAAGACAAGCATCAAATAACCGGAACCGTTACCGATGAATACGGTGAACCGATTATCGGAGCAAGTATTATGGAAAAAGGAACGACGAATGGATCTGTAAGCAATATTAATGGGGAGTTTTCTCTTTCAGTTTCAGAAAATGCGACACTACAAATTTCTTATATAGGGTATTTAACTCAAGACGTATCAGTTAGAAATCAAACCCGGCTTTCGATAATATTGAAGGAAGATTTGATGAATTTGAAAGAAGTTGTTGTAGTTGGTTATGGAACGCAAAAAAGAGGTTTAGTTACAGGAGCTCTATCGATAACGCAAGGTGAACAGATAATTCAAAGTAAAACACAGAATTTAAGTATGTCTTTGCAAGGGAGACTGCCAGGAGTCGTTATAAACAATCGTACCGGCGAACCGGGAGCAGAAAGTACATCCGTGAATATTCGGGGAAGAAGCACTACCGGAAATAATGACCCTCTTGTACTTATAGATGGAATAGCGAATCGAGGCTCTTTGGATAGAATTAATCCGAATGACATAGAGAGTGTAACGGTGTTAAAAGATGCCTCTGCAGCCATTTACGGATCACGTTCTGCCAATGGAGTAATTCTTGTTACCACTAAACGAGGTAAAGACGGAAAGCCAATGATTGATTATTCCTATAATGTTGGTATACAGACTCCTACTCGGCTTCCCAAATTGACAGATGCAGCGACATACGCGGAAGTACTCAACGAAATTGAGACCTATGCAGGCCGTCCGTCACGTTATACCAATGAGGAAATACAAAAGTTCAGAGACGGTTCCGATCCTCTTCACTACCCCAATACAGACTGGTATAAAGAAACATTGCGCAAAACGGCTTTGCAGCAAAGACACAATATCTCGATCAGAGGAGGTAATGACCGGGTCGCCTATTACGTTGGTGGTGGATTCTCTAATCAAGATGGGATATATAAAGAGAATTCGACCTATTATGAGCAATACGAGATTCGTTCCAATATAGACACTAAGATAACAAATAACCTAGCCTTATCAGTTGACCTATCAGGACGTATTGAAGACCAATATTTTTCGGGAGAGGGTTCTAATCAAATATTTTGGTTATTGACACGCGGTTTTCCCACAGCGATAGCACGTTATCCGAATGGTTTACCTGCTTATGGTACGAATGACGGTAATCCTGTTACGTTGGTGACAGATGAAGGTGGATACCGGAATTACAAAAAGAGCGTGTTTAATAGTACCATAACAGCTAAACTGGACTTGCCGTGGATTACACAAGGCCTTTCAATAGATGGTTACGCCGCTTATGACAGGGTGGGTGAAGATCGTAAAGATTGGTACACACCAATGTATTATTATGAATTGGATGAAGCTACTGATACTTATACCAAACACATGTATTCAAGACGTACAAAAGCATCTCTGAGTCAGGAATACAAACCAAGTACAAGCCTTACGCTGAATGCAAAAATTAATTATAACAGAACTTTTGATTCTGCACATGGTGTAGATGCAATGGTTGGATTCGAACAAAACGAATATCTGGGACATAATTTTGGTGGTTCCCGAAATAACTACCTCTCAACTGCTATTGACCAATTATTTGCCGGGAGTAGCAATAAAGACGACATAAACAACTGGGGCAGTGCTTATGAACAGGCACGTAGAAGTTTTTTGGGCCGTTTTGCCTATGATTATGCAGGTAAGTATATGGCACAGTTTAATTTTCGATATGATGGTTCATATATTTTTGCTTCGGGTGAGCGATGGGGCTTTTTCCCTGGTGTCTCATTGGGGTGGCGATTATCTGAAGAGAAATTTATTAAAGATAAAATCTCCTGGCTCAATAACCTGAAACTACGTCTGTCGCATGGTCAGCAAGGTAACGATAATGTCGGTGCATTCCAGTATATGCTAAAGTACACCTTGGGTAGGAATTATGTGTTCGGTGGTAAAGATGTAGAGGGCGTTTATCCGGAAGAATTGTCTAATGAAAAGATTTCCTGGGAAGTTGCAAATACTTATAATGTCGGTTTGGATGGAACATTATGGAATGGAAAACTGGGATTTGAGATAGATGTATTCAGAACTTCCAGATCTAATATCCTTGCTTCCCGCAATGCTTCTATACCACAATATACAGGACTTATAAATCTTCCGAATGAAAACATTGGGAAGGTAAGAAATCAAGGTATAGAACTTCTGCTTACACACAACAGTAAAATAGGAGAGGTAGGTCTTAATCTCTCGGGAAATTTCATGTTTGCACGTAATAAAGTAATTAATATTGATGAGACTCCATGGCCGGAAGGTCATGATTACATGAAAGCGGAAGGTAAACCTATGGGTACCGAACTTTATTATCATGCTATAGGCATTTTCCGCACTCAGGAAGAACTCGACTCATATCCTAGTAAACCAGGTGCAGAACTCGGTGATCTTATCTACGAAGATGTCGACAAAAATGGTGTTATTGACGACTTGGATCGCGTAAGGGCAGACTTGATGCACTTCCCGGAAATCGTTTTTGGATTTAATGTTGGTCTCAATTGGAAAAGCTTTGATGTCAGCATGCTTTTGCAAGGACAAGCTCGTGCACAACAACTTGTTCACATGAGAATTGACCATACCGGTAACGCATTCAAAGAAAGAACAGATAATCGCTGGACTCCGAACAATATCAACGGCACAATGCCCCGAGTGGAGTCGATTACTTCTACATCTGCCGAATCAGATTTTTGGATGAAAGATGCTACGTTTGTCAGACTGAAAAACCTGGAAATAGGTTATACGTTACCACAATCATTGTTGAAAAAGCTAAGAATATCGAACTTACGTATATATTTGAGTGGTCATAATCTGTTTACTTTTGATAAGCTCAAAGTAATGGACCCGGAGTCGGATCAAGCCGGAGCCAATTATTATCCACAGATGAGATTATTTAATATCGGAGTAAATTTAACTTTCTAAAAACATTGGAAGAATGAAAAAGATTTTATATATCAGCATATTGCTTATTAGCTTCGTTTTTAACGGCTGTAACGATGATTTTTTGGATCGAAAGCCACTGGACAAAGTTTCAGAAGAGGACGTTTTCAATAATGATGATTTGCTTACTGCATATGTGAATGCCTGCTACAATACTATTCCCAGTGGGTATGATTTTGTGATGCTCTCTTCCCTGACAGATGAGACGCATAATCGCCATGGGTATGCTCCTAACTCCTTCAGACAGGGGGGACTTACACCTGATAATGTGACAGACAACAATTGGGGTTGGTTCAATTCATTCAATTATTGGAGTGGTGCTTATGAATATATTAGAAACATCAATGTTTTCTTTGAAAAAATAGAATCCGGAAATATTTCGGAAGACTTGAAGAAAAGGCTATCCGGCGAAATGAAGTTTCTTAGAGCATACACTTATGCAAGCCTTATTTGGAGATTCGGAGGTGTACCTATTATTACACATATCTATACACTTGGTGAACCAGACTATTCTCTTGGACGAAACACTTATGATGAATGTATTGAATATATACTAAAAGAACTGGAAGAAGCGACAGCTCTTTTACCGGCTAAAATGGAAGGTGATAATCTAGGTCGAGCTTCGGCTGATGTATGTAAGGCTCTACGTTCCAGAGTGTATTTGTATTGGGCAAGCCCGCTTGTCAATACAAGTAATGACAAAACCAGATGGGAAAAAGTAAGGGACGCAAGTAAAGAAGTAATAGAATTGGCCGGATACTCCCTTTCTAAAAATTATAAAGATATATTCATGAATGGGTTCGAGAATCAAGAAGTAATCTTTTGCCGTCTCTACACAAAGGCTAACGGCCATGGCATGATGTCGACCAATACAGCAAACGGATACGGTGGCAATGGAGGAAATTGTCCGTTGCAGAATTTGGTAGATGATTATGAAATGAAAGCGACTGGTCGTAAACCATTGGAAGCCGGGTCAGGATATGACCCAACAAACCCTTATACAGAACGTGATCCGCGGTTTTACTATACAGTGCTTTATAATGGAGCCCAATTTAAAGATCGTGCTATTGAAGTCTTTACTCCCGGAGGGAAAGATTCGGAACAAGGCGACGGAGGTTGGAACTGTAGTCAAACAGGTTATTATATGTGTAAATTCCTTAATGAAGATGATTTACTAAGTGAAACAACAACTACACCGTATGTTCTTTTTAGATTGAGTGAATTCTATCTTAATTATGCGGAAGCACAATATTACTTAGGTGATGAAGAGCAGTGCCGATGGGCACTTAACCAAATACGTGGACGTCAGGATGTTGAAATGCCTTCAATTCCAAGTATCGTTACAGGGCAAGATCTCCTAAACAAAGTTTATCAGGAGCGAAGAATAGAACTGGCACTTGAAGGACATCGCTATTTTGATTTGCGCAGATGGAAACTGGCAGCTACCTACGAAGGTGTAGATGCCATGGGAGTCACAGTGGTAAAGACAAACGACGACACCTTTACCTACGACTTTAATCGAATCGTACTAAAGACAGATTTTAAGGAACAATATTATTGGTTACCAATTCCTCGGTCAGAGATTGTTAAGAGCAATAATGCTCTTGTTCAAAATCCGGGTTATTAATTATCTAAATACCGGTCTTGATTTTAAGGCCGGTATTTATATTCTCCTATTTAATTAGAAACTAAACATGAAACGTATCATTCTTTCTATTTTAATTAGTTTGACTTTTACAGTTAATACGTTGCAAGCACAAGACAAGCTACAACAAGAGTTTATCAATCCTCCATCATCGGCAAAGGCCCGAACATGGTGGCATTGGCTCAATGGAAATATAACCAAAGAAGGTATTACTGCTGATTTAGAGGCAATGAAACAAGTGGGTATTCAAGAAGCACAAATATTCAATGCTGATATGGGATATCCGGATGGACCCATAACTTTTTTAAGTAACGAATGGCTGGAACTAGTTGAATTTGCTGCATTAGAAGCCAAACGATTAGGACTTGAACTCGGAATTCACAATGGAGCCGGCTGGTCTTTAAGCGGAGGGCCATGGATTACCCCGGAATATGCAATGCAAACACTTGTGTTTACCGAGTCTTCTTGCGAAGGAGGCAAGTTATTTAAAGAGAATATTCCTCAGCCATTTACACGCCTTAATTATTATAAAGACATTGCTGTTCTGGCTTTTCCTAGACCACAGAGCAATGAGCGGGTAGATGATTTGGATATAAAAACATTGTCGGGTAGATTCCGAAATCATTTAGAACCGGACACGAAGCAGATACCAAAATCTGCATTAATTGACAACTCTAAAATTGTTGATTTAACCTCATTAATGTCAGAAGATGGCTCTCTGGAATGGAAAGCCCCCGTAGGAGAATGGATTATTCTACGGCTGGGATATACTCCCACCGGAGCAAAAAACCATCCGGCTGTAACCGGAGGTAGAGGTCTGGAATGTGACAAAATGAATAAAAAAGCAGTTGATGTGCATTGGAAAAATGCTGTTAAACCGGTTATTGAGAAATTGGGTTCGTTAATAAATTCAACTCTTACAAATTGTATTCTTGACAGTTACGAAGCAGGTTATACAAACTGGACTGCCGGTTTCGAGAAAGAGTTTATGCGTTTCAGGGGATATGATTGCAGAGGCTTTTTACCTGCCTTAGCCGGATATTATGTAGAAAGTGGAGAAGTGACAGAGCGTTTTCTATGGGATTTTCGGCAAACTGTTGGCGATTTGATGGCTGAGAATTATTATGGCTATTTCAGGGAACTTTGCCATCAGCATAAGCTAAAACTGTCGATAGAACCTTATTGGGGACCTTTCAACAGTATGCAGGTCGGAGAAAAAGGAGACATCGTAATGTGTGAATTTTGGAGTGGAGATCTAGCTTTTTTCGATTCGCCCAAATTCGTAGCTTCTATTGCTCATCTGGAAGGGAATCCCATTGTGGGAGCCGAAGCATTTACAGGCAATGGAGGATGGCTCAATCATCCGGCAACAATAAAATCTATTGGAGATAGAGCGTGGGCTGAAGGCGTCACCCGTTTTATATTCCATACCTATGCCCATCAACCTTGGAATGAAAAACCGGGGGTAACTTTTGGCAATTATGGATTTGACCTGAACCGTTTAAACACCTGGTGGGAACAGGGAAAAGCCTACATGGATTATATCGGGCGTTCACAATTCCTTCTTCAACAAGGCAAAAGTGTAGCAGATGTTCTGGTTTTTACAGGAGAATCTTCTCCCAACGATGCACTCCTAATGCCTGAAATCAAGGCTCTTGGCTATGATTATGATCTGATTGGGGTAAACAAATTAGCATCGTTAAAGGTAGAAAACGGATTTATCTGTAATGCCGTAGGAGGAAAATATAGGATTCTGGTGCTCCCTGAAACCGATTGGATGACGCCTGAGGTACTGTTGATAATAGAAAAACTGGTAGAATCAGGTGCTACGATAATAGGCACTAAACCACTGAAATCTCCAAGCCTTAGGCAATATCCCCAATGTGATGAAACGATAGCCCGGTTGAGTAAGAAGCTATGGGATACAGACAGAATAAAAGACAACGAAATAGTTGATGTCCTCAAAAAAGGAAACTTCCCTCCGGACTTTTCTCCGGAAACTACGGCTTGCGATGATATCAATTTCATTCATAGAAGAATTGCAGGAGATGCAGACATTTATTTTGTAACCAACTCGAAGAAAGAAAGCAGCAAGGCAATATGCCGTTTTCGTGTGGTAGGGAAACAGCCCGAATTGTGGAATCCTATAACCGGCGAAATTGGAGATATTTCTGTATGGAATGAAAACAAAGATGGAACGACCAGTATTCCTCTTCAATTTGATACTGAAGGATCTGTTTTCATTGTTTTCAGAAAAGCTGCTACTGAGCATATCTGCTCTGCTACAATGGAACTGAATACAGCATCGAAAGAAATGCTTCCCGACTTGCAAATTATAAAAGCAGAGTATGGGACCTTTTTGCCAAAAGGATTGGTCGATGTAACAGAAAGTGTAGCAAATAGTGTACGAGACAACAAGCTCAATATACACGCCGGAAGTCATCTTAGTTTATTAGACCCGGCTCAGGGATATATAAAGGAACTTCGTCTTGAAGTTGAAACCGGAGGAAACCGTGAAGAAATTCGTGCTATAGAAGGGGAGCCTGTGAATATACAGGCTGATAATGGAACCTATTTGAAAATAATAAAAGCTGTATATGGCAAATTTGACAAAGGAATCCATCGTGTTCCATCAAGTTATCCTATATATGACGTTACAGAACAAATAAGAACGAAGGTTTCTTCCGGTATCGGGGAAATTATGGTAGACGGGCAATTGGTTGGAGATGCAGCAAAACAGGATCAAAAAATAGAATTGCGTATTACCTATTCTACAGAAGGAACAGTTTATAATATATCCGTACCCGAGGGACAGGAGCTGCGTCTTACACGGGATGTTCTTTCTCCCATATTTGAGAAGGATGGTAATACGATCATATGGAAAACACCATATCCGGGGAAAATGACTTATCAGACATCTTCAAATAAAACAAAAACGATTCAGGTAAAATCGATACCCGACCCCGTTGTATTGACCGGATCATGGGACGTAAGTTTTTCGTCAAATCAAGGAGCGCCGGCAAAAGCAACTTTTGACAAATTGACATCATGGACTACCCTTCAAGATGATGGTATACGCTACTTCTCAGGTACTGCAACATATCGAAAGCAATTTAAACTGCCTAAGAAAATGATCAGGGAAGGGCATTCATTGGAATTAGATTTGGGAAGTGTAAAGGTCATAGCAGAGGTTATTGTCAACGGAAAAAATCTTGGGATATTATGGAAAGCTCCTTTTAGAATCAATCTAGATAATGTCGTCCATGAAGGATTGAACGACCTCGAAGTGAGGATAACGAATCTGTGGCCAAACCGGTTGATCGGAGATGAATATTTAAGCGGAGATTTTGAATGGAATGGTTGGCAAATAAAGCAATGGCCTGAATGGCTGTTGAATAACACTCCGCGCTCATCGAAGCGTACTACTTTTGCTACATGGAAGCATTGGAGCAAAGATTCCCTATTGCAACCATCAGGTTTATTAGGACCTGTAGTAATTCGTCCTTATGTATGTGTGATAGTCTTAGAATAAATTGTAAGAAAAAATAGTGTTGCCAATAAAAAAATACCGACTTGTAGTAGGGTAAATTGAAACTTATTTGGTATATATGTAGAAAGAATGTGGTGCTACATGCTGAGTAAGGAAGAATTTAAAGAAGTGTTTGAATTAAACTTTGATGCAATCAGGGATTTCATCTTTTATCGTTGTGGTAACAAAGAGACGGCTTTGGATATTACACAGGATGTATTTCTGAGGATTTGGGAAAAGCGGGAATCTTTGAAGGGTGATTGTATAAAGCCATTGCTATACAAAATGGCAACGGACAGCTACATCAATCATTATAAAAAAGAACTATGCCGGTTGAATTACAGACAAAGCTTTGGGGAGGAGGATGACAATGACCTGTCGCCGGAAGAAGAAATGATATTCAGAGAATCTGTAGTCGCTTACACCGAAACACTGAAACAACTGCCGAAAACGCAGCGGAAGGTTTACCTGATGAGTCGTGAGAACGGAATGAAATACAGGGAGATTGCCGAACGCCTTCACGTCAGTGTCAAAACAGTAGAAAAACATGTAAGCACCGCATTGCGGTTATTAAGGACGAAATTTCTATAAACAACCAAACAATATAGGATATGGAACCTATCAGAATTGAACCCCAATGGCCCAAAAGCAAGGAAGAAATATGGAAGGAGGTTTTCGAACCTCTTATGATGAAACAGGATGAACAGGGAAACAGGAAAACTTCGGCTAAACGACTTCCGTTGTGGAGTTATGCGGCTATTCTTCTTGTTTTGCTCTCTCTTACTATCCATTTATATACGGTAACGGAGGAAGCGGCGAGGGGCGAACATGCCGAAGTAAGGCTTCCCGACCATTCTACGGTAACGCTGAACGCCGAAAGCCGACTGTCGTACAAGCCGCTTGAATGGTTTATTTCGAGGAAGGTGACGTTGGAAGGTGAAGCCTGTTTTGAGGTGAAGCCGGGTAGCCGTTTCAGCGTACAGTCCGGTAGCAAGCAGGTACATGTGCTGGGCACGACTTTCAACGTATATGCCCGCCCCGAGAAGTACTGCGTAACCTGCCTGGAAGGACAGGTGAACGTTTGCATCGGACAAGAAACCGTAGCGCTTACTCCCGGCATGCAGGCATTATGGCGCGGAAGGGAAGTGGAAGTTGGTGAAGAGGCCGTTTTCATGCGGGCAACAGGATGGATACAGGGGAAATTTGAGTTTGCCGAAACGCCCCTTTCAGAAGTCGTCGCCGAGATAGAACGCCAATACAACCTGCGCGTTATGTCCGCCTCCAGTCTGGATTATCTCTACACCGGAAACTTTTCCAAAACGGAACGGGTGGAAGACGTACTCGAAATCGTAGGTAAACCGTTCGGGATTACATTCAACATTTCGGGTAGGTGAAGAAAGCCGGCATTATCGTTCTCCTCCTGCTGTCGGCAATACCAGCAGTCTTTTCGCAGACGTTCCGGCTGGATGTTGACAATAAACCATTGAGCAGGGTATTGAATACGCTTGGCGTGGAAATTTCTTTCGACGAAAAGGCCTTATCGACATATTCCATATCCATCTCGGAATCATTTGAAAGCCGGGAAGAGGCCTTGTTCCAGCTGCTTGAAGACAAGCCTTTCCATATTGAAAAAATAGGAAACGTATATGTTATTGTGCCTGTCGATGACAACGGGACGGCAGACAGGGCAACTACATCCGCTTTAAAAAAACAATTTGTCTTCAAAGGAACGGTTCTTGACGAGTCTACCCGCGAGCCTTTGGAATATACCACCGTCAGCCTGTTGCGTCCCGACGGCGAGCCGTTTCTGTCGGGGATAACAACCGAAGAAGGACGATTCTCCTTTGAAACAGCCATCAGACCAGAAAAACTAAAGATCAGCTATCTCGGATATGAAACACTTTTGACAGACATTCGGGACAGGCATGGAGAATTGGGCGTTTTTACATTAAAAGAGAAGGCGATTCCGCTGGGTGAGACGGTCGTAACGGCAGACTGGGACAAACCCAATCGTACCATTTATAGCATATCGCCTCAAATGTACAACGGTGTAGATAACGCCATGGAATTGCTGAACCGGATACCCGGCGTACGCTTCGACGATCATTCAGGAGCTGTCATGGTGAATAATCGTACAAACGTATTGCTACTGGTGGATGGGATACAATATTCGGAGGCTTACCTGTGGCATCTTTCGTCGCGCAGGATTCATGCCATAGAAGTGATGCAGTCCTCTTCCGGTCGTTTCGTATCGGATGATTATGCGGCTATTGTTAATTTCATGCTTAAAAAGAATTATACCGGATACGATATGAACGTATCGGATATTTCATCTTTGAATCTTTCGGAATCAAATGGTTACAGCCGTCGGATGGAAGACCGCCCCGCTGTGGGAATCACTTATGCGATCCGTAAATGGAATTTTTTCGGAACGTATGCATACGAACAGGATAAAAAGAACCTCTTTTCATCTAAAGAACTGGCATATGGCAACTCTATACTCGCTTCCGTTCCATCCGAACATCCGAATGATTTGTACGAATCCGAAAACAATACCCTGACCGGAGGCGTTAATTATCAGATAACACCCCGCCAGCTTGCAGGCGTTCAGGCAGATTATGCGTCGAGAAACGTATATACCCGTCAGGCATACACCTTACGTCGGACGGATTTGACAAATAACCACGACCGTATCCTCACAAATACAACGGAAGACCATACCAAAGCTCATACATTTGCAAGCTCAGTCTTTTATCAGGGACAGATTACAGATCGCTTCCACCTGCACACCGACTTTTCCTACAATTATTATTATAACCTGATAGAAAATGAATATCGTCAGGGCGAAACGGCAAACTACCGGCACGAAAACTCCTACAATGAATACAAGAACCAAACCGTATTGAACGTGGAAGGAAAATACGCTTTGTCGGACAATCTGTCGGCAGAGGCGGGATATTCCAACATCCAGCGCCGGTATGCTTCAACCAGCGACAAGGGAATTGGTTTCCTTGATTACAGCGAACAAAGAAATAAAGCATACGCCTATCTGTCATACAATCCGTCGGATAAGGCTGGGCTGAAAGCAGGTGTCGCTATAGAACGGATCAATACGCGAAACAGGGAGACTCCCGACAAGTACGTTCGTGTACTACCTTTTTTTCAGGTCAACAACAAGATAAACCACAAGGTAAATATCCTTGCCGGTTATGCCACCAGCCAATCCTATCCGTCGCTTTACCAGTTGAGTCCGATGAGTGTGGTGATTGATACCTTCCTGACGCAAATCGGAAATCCGGCTTTGAAATCGGCAGTCAGGCATCAGGCTTTTGCAGAACTCACGCTGTGGGAGCAGTTGAGAATCATTCCGCAGTTCGACTTCATCCGCCACGACATCAGCGAGACATATGACATAAAGGAATATAAACTGTATCGCACATTCGATAATGTTAATACGCGTGAATATCGTATGCAAGTCGCTTACGACCGAATGTTCGGTTATTTCCGGCTGAAAAACGCCGTTACGTTCTATCACAACGAAGCATTGTATCAGGGCATTCACAATTCGCTGAATGGTTGGCTGTTCTTTTCGGAAGTAAACTGGTATCATCCCGATGCTGCATTTGGCATTCAACTGGGCTATTACCGGGACATGAAGAAAAATATCCTGTGGCAGGGCTATCAAATGTCCGGCAGGGATTACTGGCGCCTTTCGGTGCAAAAGGAACTGTGGCGCGAGCGTATTTCTATCAGGTTGTCGTATATCCCACCCGTGGCGTTCGGCGTCAGGTACGATTGTGCGAAAGAAATGGACACGCCGCTTTACGGTGAGAAAACAACCCTCCGCCTTGATTCCTACAACCAGATGTTGCTTCTGAAAATAAGCGTTCGCTTTGAACACGGCGGCGTAAAACCGGCAGGAAAGCCTTCCATCACAGGAAACGAAGAGCGCGGAAAATAAAAATATACGAAGTATGGTAGGGTATTTTCGGGTTCATTTGGTATATTAGTAACGACAGACAAACAACGTAATCGATATGAAACGAAGCCTGATTTTCAAAACAATGCTGTTAATGGCAACAACCATCCTCTTACCTGGCGGATGCCAGCCGGAAACAGATGGAGACATACCGGCGCTGACGGCATCAAGTATCATTGTCAAAACTTCTGGTAAGGAAGCTGCAACAAGTATCGATCCCCTGGATACGGCTGTAATTGTGTTTACCGGCAACGATATCCTGTGGTTTAATGAAACGACAGAAGAACTCCGCTTTAAAGAGAACTTTATGAATGCGCCATCTAACAATCCGATTGTTTATACAACGCAGGCTATTGATTTCTACATGGATGATGAATACTTGTTTTCATCCATGACCTATGTTTCTGTTTCTGCATCTGCTCCTCAAATTTTTAACAGTCTTGTTTTTTATTACAATGCAACAGAAAATAAATACTATCTGATGGATGGTTATCCTGCAGCTTCCGTACTTTCCAACCTTGAAGCAACGCAGGAAATACGTAACGAAAACAGGCAAAAGATAGCGCCCGAGTGGAACAGCTTCATTGAACAAATGAAAAAGGAAGGGCGATATAAAAACTAAATACATTATAAACCTATGTTTAATCTTTAAAATCATTTCAAAATGAGAAATTTTTATTTATTGATTGCAGGAGTTATATTCTCCTTATGTTCATGTAGCGAGGAGGGAAATACTCCGATAGTAAAAGAGGAAGTGCAGGGTGGCGAGCTGGTGGTGAAAACAAAGGCAGTGGAAACCCCGGAAACGCAAGCGTTCAAAGGCAGCGATATCAAGTCGTTTAATGTAGAAACCGGTGAAATAACATTCGTCAATCTCTCTTACCACGACATTTGCGGTTCGCTGGCTTACGACCGGAAATTTACATTTTATTTGGATGAAGACCTACTTTTTACCGCAACCGCAGTAGGCAGCTTTTCGAGTTCCATGATTAACGACCTGGTATTTTATTACGACGGAAAAAGGATGTACCTGAAAGACGGCTACCCCGACTTTTCCATTCACAGCAACCCAAATCTCAACGAACAGCAGCGCCAGGAAAGGAAAGAAGCGGCTGAAAAAAGAAAACCGGCCTGGGAACGCTTCGTCCGCTACCTGGATGAAAACAATCTCCTGACCGACCGCGACAGCGACGTCCCCACAGACGATGATTCGCCCGACATCCCTGTTCCTTCCGTCGACTATGACCTTTCGGCCACCATTACGCATGAAGGAGATTCGGAAACGTGGACAAGTATGGTTTTTATCGGGAAATCCATTCTGTCGTTCAACCCCGAAACACGGGAAATCGTCTTTTCCGACTATAACATCCTTTCCAACTTGTGCGAATTTGCACCCATACAACTCAACATCTTCAGGGAAGGAAACCTCCTCCTAAGTGCTACCGTAATAGCATCCGATAACCCACAAACGGTGAATGACCTCGTATTCCAGATTGAGACAAAGAAACAAGACGGTTTTTATCGGCCGGGTGAATTTAAATACTACATCCCTGACGGCTATCCCGCGCTTGAAAATCTCGAATCGGGTATGGAAGAGGCTCAACGGATACGGGAAGAAAACGCTCAAAAGAGAGACGCAGAATGGAATACGTTTATCCGGTACTTGAATGATGCGGGAAAAATAGAACAGTAATTCATCGTCGTATGACGACAGGAAAAACCGGGTAATATAAAATTAACGAATATTAATCATCCTGTTTAGTTGGATTTTAAATGGAAAGGCGTATGTTTGTTAGTAATTGATAAACTTTACATTAACCCGGAGTAATCGATGATGTTTCGGAAAGATGATGTTCAGATTATAATTAGTCGTATCAATGCTTCTCTACAAGAGTTAGGCAGACAAAAAGAATTGTCTGGCAAAAACAAAAAGAAATTATCCGATATATTGGAAGATCTGGACGAATTGTTCTCCTTGATGAATATTCCCCCCAACAGGGAGGCCTCTGATGGCCTCCCGTTTTCTGTACAAACCCCATTGCATATCAGTAAAGAGGAAAAACCGGTTATTCTTATCGTCGACAATAATAATGACATTCAAGAGTATCTGCACGATAGCCTTTCGGAAAAATATTCCGTTATCCATATTACACATGCCAAAGAGGCGCTTGAACGAGTAAAAGGAATTAATCCCGATATTATTATTTCCGATATATTATTACCTGATATTCGGGGAGATAGTATGTGTAGTAAATTAAAATCATCGATGGAGACCAGCCACATCCCGGTTATTTTCCTTACAGCCTTGAACGAGAAAGAAAACATTATCATGGGACTGGAAAGCGGGGCGGATGATTATATTGTTAAACCGTTTGATATCATGGTGCTGAAGGCCCGTATCCGCAACATCCTGCAAAACCGAGAGAAATTCAGGCATACGATTCTCGCTTCGGACGCTGTTCTCGATGATGTGAGTTATACGAACTCCCTTGATAAAGAATTTCTAGACAAAGCAGTAAAAGTGATCGAAAACGAACTTTCGAATCCTGCGTTTTCAATTAATGAATTTTGCCGGGCCATCGGCATGAGCCGTACCTCTGTCTACAATAAAATAAAGACATTAACCGACCAGGGGCCCAACGATTTTATCCGTATTATTCGCCTCAAAAAAGCCAAAGAGCTACTCACGTTGCGGAAACATACCGTTGCCGAAGTCTCCGTCATCGTAGGTTTTTCGGACTCAAAGTATTTCAGTACAAGTTTTAAAAAACAATTTGGTGTCAGTCCGAGCAAAATTAAGTAAAAAGGTATCATATTTTTTACGTAAATTCGCAGCGATAAATCCCATTGATTATAAACTTATTTATTATAATATATGTATAGAACGAAGACTTGTGGCGAACTACGTGCCTCCGACGTAAATCAATCAGTAACGTTGGCCGGCTGGGTACAGAAAACCCGTAAAATGGGGGGAATGACATTTGTAGACCTTCGCGATCGTTATGGCATCGCTCAATTGGTATTCAACCAGGATGTAGATGCCGCTTTATGTGAAAAAGCGAATAAACTGGGACGTGAATATGTTGTACAAGTAACAGGCGTTGTAAAAGAACGCTCTAATAAAAACCTCCACATCCCAACCGGCGAAATAGAGCTGATTGTATCGGAGTTGACGATACTAAATGCTGCCGTCACTCCTCCGTTTACTATTGAAGACGAAACTGACGGTGGCGACGATCTGCGCATGAAATACCGTTATCTGGACCTTCGGCGGAATATTGTACGAACCAATCTGGAGTTACGCCATAAAATGACAATCGAAGTACGCCGTTATATGGACAGCCAGCAGTTTATGGAAGTAGAAACGCCTGTGCTTGTAAGCTCTACACCCGAAGGAGCGAGAGACTTTGTGGTACCTTCGCGTATGAATCCGGGACAATTCTATGCATTGCCGCAGTCTCCGCAAACGCTTAAACAATTACTGATGGTATCGGGCTTTGACCGCTACTTCCAGATCGTAAAATGTTTTCGCGACGAAGACCTTCGTGCCGATCGCCAACCTGAGTTTACCCAGATAGACTGTGAAATGAGTTTCGTTGAACAAGATGATATTCTCAATATGTTCGAAGGTTTATCTAAGTATTTGTTTAAAACAATTCGTGGCATCGAAATAAACAAATCTTTCCAACGAATTTCGTGGAACGATGCGATGAAATACTATGGTTCAGACAAGCCTGACCTTCGCTTCGACATGCGCTTCGTTGAATTAGACGATATCCTGAAAGGACATGGTTTCTCCGTATTCGATAATGCCGCTTACGTAGGTGGTATTTGTGCAAAAGGCGCTGCCTCTTATACTCGTAAACAATTGGATGCTTTAACCGACTTTGTTAAACGTCCTCAAATCGGCGCCAAAGGAATGGTATACGCCCGTGTGGAAGAAGACAGTATAAAATCAAGTGTCGACAAATTCTATACGCAAGAGGTCTTGCAGGAAATGAAAAAAGCCTTCGGTGCCGAACCGGGTGATTTGATACTGATTCTTTCGGGTGACGACGTGATGAAAACGCGCAAGCAACTCTGTGAATTACGCTTAGAGATGGGTAGTCAATTAG
>JAISDJ010000185.1 GCA_031264865.1 Tannerellaceae bacterium
ACAGACGAAGCGAAGTCGGGCATATTCACCCAAAATACGCCATGCGATTCCGAATCGTTTACCGGGACTCCATTCACCGTTATGTTAATACGGTTTGCATCCGTCCCACGAATCCGGAAACCTGAATAACCAATTCCCGTCCCGGCATCGGAAGTCATGATAACAGAAGGCGTTTGCGAAATAAGATACGGGATCCCCTGGCCGTCATTTCGCTTGTCCAATTCATCCTTCGAGAGGTCACTGTAAGCCACAGGCGTACCCTTCACCGCTTTGGTAGCAGTGATCACTACTTCGTCTAACGACACGTCTTTTACAATTTTCACAGAGTCAACCGGCCATTCATCGCCGTACGCAGCAGCCGGCAAGAGCAAGGCCACCACAAATAAAAATACACTTTTCATCCTTAGTCAATTTACTGATTAAACATCTTATTTGAATCGGATAGGAGTGTTTTTTAGAAGAAATATACCAAACAAACGCGGCCGCAGTTTGTTTCTTTTCCCTTCGTCGGTATTATCCGCATCAGGTGATATGGGTATAATCTCAGCCTGTATAACCTCTGTAAACAGAGAAAAACAAGCACCCCTTGATATTCGGGCACAAAGAAACAAAAAAAATCGTAATGAATAGGAGGATGTTTGTAAATATTTTCAGTTTAGCAAACACTTCTTTCTGTTTCTGTATTATTGTCTTATCGTTAGCATTTTTTCAAAAGATGCCTATCTTTTTTCAAAAAGGTAGGCATGAAATTTTTATCGGCCAACACGGCTCTGATGCAACGTTTAAGGGTGTGGAAGGAAGAGGCTGTGTAACGTTATGGATCCTTGTAATTCTTTGGTGTAACCGCGGGATACAGGTATTTCTTCGGTAGGATAATCAAAACTTAACTTATAACCCTGTGAATTTCCTTTTACGGATATGATATGTTTGATGTTGACTAAAAAAGCCCGATGGCACCGGATGATAAATGACACAGACGCCAATTCGTCTTCCATTTGTTTGATAGTCGTTCGCAGAAGTTTTTGTTTTACCATACCCTTTTCTGCATAGTTGACCTTTACATAATTGCCATAAGCTTCCAGATAGATGAATTGTTCGGGATGCAGTTCGATGAAATCCTTTGTGTTTCCGGAAAGTTTGATTGGATTTGAATTGTATACTGTTTGAGCCGAAGATGTCTTTTCTGCTAATTTTTTATTCAGTTCCTGTGCTTCTTGCAAGTGTTGAGATAGGACGTGATTATGCTGTAAGAATGTGATTATGGCAAATGGAACAATGGAAACCAGAAAAGTGATTACTAAAAAAGACACAAAAGTATCGAAAGTATTTTCCCAACTGAATGAACTGCTTTCATGGGCAAACGAGTAATAATACAATGTGTTGCCAAAACTAATGATCAAGACAATCAGGAAACCGTTCAACAGAGCTTTCCCAACTGTCCAGTTTTCCGAATAAAAACGTTTAAAGAGTAATGGAAAAATACAGGTTATAATGGATATGCCAATTACCGTAATAAGTACAAAACCTGCTAAAACAACCAAGTCGCTTTTAATCATTACCCCTATACCAAACGGCTGAAAGATCCCTAATATGAAAAGAACAATCAAAGAAGGAATAATCACCATATGCCATCGTTTAAGAATAACAGGCTGGGGGCGACTGAGATACTGAAACAGTTTGTTCATCAGTTAGTTTTTTCGGAAGAAATCTATTACTTGTTCAATAATATAATCCTGTTCATTTGCTTTCATTTCAGTATGAATGGGTAAAGAAAGTACCACTTGTGTAAGATGATCGGCCACTGACAAATTACCGGCTTTACACGCATATACTTTGAATGCCTCTTGTTTATCCAAAGGGATGGGATAATATATCATTGAAGGAACTTTTCTCTCTCTGAGCCAGGCTTGTAAAGCATTTCGTTTTCCGTTCTTTACCTGAATGGTATATTGATGATAGATATGCGACGTATAGGCGGGTTTATATGGTGTGATGATGTCCGACAACTGCTCGAATGCTTCATTATATCGCTCTGCCACATGAATACGTATCCGATTGAATTCAGCTAAATAGTTCAACTTAACATTCAGAATAGCTGCCTGCAACGTGTCGAGGCGGGAATTACAACCGATTAATTTATGCCTGTATTTCTTTTCTTGTCCATGATTGGCTATCATATACAGACGCTCTGCTAATTTATCATCCGCAGTCATCATAGCTCCTCCGTCGCCATAGCAAGCTAAGGGTTTGGAGGGAAAGAAAGAAGTAGTGCCGATATGCCCAATCGTACCCGCATTTTTCACTTTACCTGAAGGATCGGTATAGGAAGCTCCTATCGATTGTGCATTGTCTTCAATAACATATAAATTGTATTTTTCGGCTATCTGCATAACTGGGCCCATATCACATGCTTGTCCAAACAGATGCACAGGGATAATAACTTTTGTATGTTGTGAAATGGCCTGCTCTATTTTATTTACATCCATAGTAAAGGTATCGGCATTTACATCTACCAGAACAGGTATCAGCCCTAGCATAGCTACGGTTTCGGCGGCAGCTACATAGTTAAAAGCCGGAACAATCACTTCTTCTCCCTGTTGCAAATCAAGACTCATTAATGCAATTTGGATAGCGTCTGTCCCGTTAGCGCAAGGGATAACATGCGGAATGTCCATATATTGGGCTAAATGGGCTGCAAATGTCTTTACCTGCGGGCCGTTAATAAATTGGGCGTTGACCAACACTTCCTGGATGGCTGCATCAATTTCCTGTTTTAAACGACGGTATTGTGTTTGTAAATCAACCATTTGTATGTTGTCGTCGGGAATAATTGCCCTTTGTTTGTCATTCATAACAGGGTGTGTTTTAACGGCTCATTTTACTTCACTACCTGGTTTTACCACTTTTTCCGGCATAATAACAGCTAATTTACCATCTGCATCTTCGGCTGAAAGTATCATCCCTTCGGAAATAATCCCTTTTAATTTTCTAGGCGCCAGATTAGCAATAAAACAAACTTGTTTCCCAATCAGGTCTTCCGGCTTATAATAGGCTGCAATACCTGAGATAATGGTTCGTTTTTGTAAACCGTCGTCTATTTTAAATTGAAGCAGTTTATCTGCTTTGGGAACTTTTGCACATTCTAATACAGTACCTACACGGATATCTAACTTGGTGAAATCGTCGAATTCGATACTATCCCGGATAGGCTTGGCTGCATAGTTTGCCTCTTCATTGGCTTTTCTAGTGTCCAATAATTTTTGTACCTGCGCTTCAATTACTTCATCTTCTATCTTTTCGAACAACAATTCCGCTTGGTTTAACTGATGTCCGGCCGGCAGAAGATCCGTTGCTCCCAAACGATTCCAACCTAATGGTTCTACATTTAGCATATTATTAAGTTTCTTCATGCTGAAAGGTAAAAAAGGTTCGAAAGCAATCGCCAGATTGGCAGTGATTTGTAATGATATATTCAAGATCGTAGAAACTCTGCCCATATCTGTTTTAGCCAGTTTCCAAGGCTCCATATCAGCCAGGTATTTGTTCCCGATACGGGCTAAATTCATAGTCTCTTTCTGTGCATCACGGAAATGATAGGTGTCTAATAAGCGTTCAATTGCTGCCTTTACATCGGCAAATTCTTTTAATGTTTCAGTATCATAATCGGTTAATTCGTTCATGACAGGAACTTTTCCGTCAAAATATTTCCAGGCAAGAACCAACGCACGGTTTACAAAATTACCAAGAATGGCAACTAATTCATTGTTGTTACGCGCCTGAAAATCCTTCCATGTAAAGTCATTATCTTTTGTCTCCGGTGCATTCGCTGTTAATACATAACGTAAAACATCCTGTTTGCCGGGCATATCTTCCAGGTATTCATGCAGCCAGACAGCCCAGTTCCTGGATGTTGAGATCTTATCTCCTTCCAAATTGAGGAATTCATTTGCCGGTACATTTTCCGGCAGGTTATAGGTGCCTTCGGCTTTCAGCATCGAAGGGAATACGATACAGTGAAATACAATATTATCTTTCCCGATAAAATGGAGCATTTTGGTTTCCGAATCTTTCCACCAGGTTTCCCAATCATCCGGGCGTAGCTCTTTCGTGTTCGAGATATAACCAATCGGAGCATCAAACCAAACATATAATACTTTTCCCTCGGCCCCTTTCACTGGAACAGGAATACCCCAATCCAAATCACGGCTTACCGCACGAGGTTGCAATCCCATATCCAGCCAGCTTTTACATTGTCCGTATACATTGGATTTCCATTCTGTATGGCCTTCCAATATCCACCGGCGAAGGAATGGTTCCCATTTATCCAATGGCAGATACCAATGTTTTGTCTCTTTCATTATCGGAATACTTCCGCTGATGGCCGATTTAGGATTAATCAAATCTGTCGGACTCAACGATGTACCACAGGCTTCACATTGGTCGCCGTACGCATGCTCATTCCCGCAATGCGGACATTTTCCTGTTATATAACGGTCGGCCAAGAATTGCTTTGCTTCTTCGTCGTAGTATTGTTCGGATGTTTTTTCTATAAATTCCCCTTTATCATACAAAACACGAAAGAACTCAGAGGCCGTATCATAATGTGTTTTTGAAGTGGTGCGTGAATAAATATCGAAGGTAATACCAAAATCCTCAAATGATTTCTTGATGATATAATGATAACGGTCTACAATATCCTGTGGGGTAACCCCTTCCTTTTTAGCTCTGATAGTTATGGGTACTCCATGCTCATCCGAACCACCTATCATTAATACTTCTTCTCCTTTGAGGCGAAGGTAACGGGCATAAATATCTGCGGGTACATAAACTCCGGCCAGATGCCCGATATGTACAGGGCCATTAGCATAAGGCAGCGCAGTAGTAATTAGCGTTCTCTTGAATTGTTTTCCCATTTTGAGATTTCTTTTTTGAAACGCAAAAGTAAGTAAATATTTTACAACATCTTATACCCTTTCAGCTCTTTTCTTAATGCAAGTGCCTTGTTGTTCGTTACATGATCCATTAACTGCCAAAACCGTTCGCTATGGTTCATTTCTTTGGTATGGCAAAGTTCGTGAAGCAGTACGTAGTCGGACAAATGACAGGGTAGGAGCATAAGGGAGAGGGAGAGGTTAATGTTTCCTTTTGTACTGCAACTTCCCCAACGACCTTTGCTATTGTTTATTTTAACGGAAGAATAAGTGAAGCCGAATTGTTTGGATAAGGTAAGGAGGCGTTCGGGTAGCACTCTTTTGGCTTCATGGGCAAGAGCCCGTTCAATAAATCCTTTCAGCAGCTTTTGTACCCGCTCGTCTTCAAAATCCGTTTTTTCCGGACAGGCGATATGAAGGATTCCTTCTTTTAGATTCATATAGAAATTATCCCTGTCTGTCCGGAAGACATGAAGTTTGAAGGTATTTGTTTGTAATTCTGAAGTTTCATTTAATATGTTTCCGCAATGCGTGGGATGCTGTAAGGCAAGTATTAGTTTGAGGCGGTTTTTTTCAATAAAGGTCAACATCGTATCCAATTCTCCAAAAACAGGCATTGTTCCGATAACAGCTCCATTTTTCACTTTTAATGTATATCGCTTGGACCGAGGGTTCGTTTTAATGGTTATAATGCCCAAGTCTTTATCTTTAAATGTTTTTATCATTAACGAAATATCTCCGGGTACTTTCTTGTCGTTTATCTCTTCCACAAGACAAAATTACATAAATATATGTACATATAGATATTGTTGCTTATATTTACACAGGTAAACTGATGGATTATGATACAGTCGAATGATATGGCGATATTCGCCGGAGGTTGTTTCTGGGGAGTGGAATATTATATGAAAAAGCTTCCCGGGGTGATACGTGTAGAGTCCGGTTATATTGGCGGGACAAAGGAAGATCCGACATATGAAGAAGTTTGCACCGGAACAACAGGCCATGCCGAGGCGGTACAGATAACGTATGATCCGCAGAAAATGGATTATGAAACACTAGCCAAACGTTTTTTTGAGATACACGACCCAACACATGTAAATCATCAAGGACCAGATGTGGGTGAACAATATCGTTCGGAAGTCTTTTATTCAACTCCGGAACAAAAGCAAATCGCCGAAAAATTGATTAACCAACTAAAAGCTAAAGGATATAAAGTAGCAACCCAATTAACGCCGGCTACCACCTTCTGGCCTGCTGAAGACTATCATCAGGACTACTATACACGAAAAGGGACATTGCCCTATTGTCACGGATATACCAAACGGTTTGATTAACAATGGATATATTAATCTTGAATTACAACTCCTAAGTCACTATTTTTGACTAATTTTGCAGCCGGTTTTTAAATAACAAATATAAAAGCAAAATAGTCATGAGCAAAAAAGCGCTATTAATTATTTGTGATGGTTGGGGAATTGGTGATAAAGGGAAAGATGATGTAATTTATAATACGCCTACTCCGTATTGGGATTATCTGGTGAAGGAATATCCTAATGCCCAGCTACAGGCTTCCGGTGAAAACGTTGGTTTGCCTGATGGTCAAATGGGAAATTCGGAAGTAGGACATCTTAATATTGGCGCCGGACGGGTGGTTTATCAGGATTTGGTGAAAATCAATATTGCCTGTCGCGACAACTCAATTACAGAGAATCCTGAAATCAAACGCGCTTATAGCTATGCAAAAGAAAATAATAAGCAAATCCACTTTTTAGGATTGGTTTCCGATGGCGGCGTACATAGTTCGCTCGAACATTTATTTAAACTGACGGATATTTCTAAGGAATATGGCATTGCTAAATCGTATGTTCATTGTTTTATGGATGGTCGCGATACCGATCCCAAAAGCGGTAAAGGTTACATTGAGCAATTGGAAAACCATCTGAAAACAAATGGTGGAAAGATTGCATCTATCGTAGGTCGTTATTATGCCATGGATCGTGATAAACGTTGGGAACGTGTAAAAGAAGCATACGATCTTTTGGTGTATGGTAAAGGAAAAGAGGCGGAATGTATGCTGACGGCTATGGAAGAATCCTATGCCGAAGGTGTTACCGATGAATTCATCAAACCCATCGTACATGTTGAAGATGGCAAACCGGTTGCCGTTATTCAGGAAGGTGATGTGGTTATTTTCTTTAATTTTCGTAACGACCGTGCTAAAGAATTGACGATTGTATTAACACAGCAAGATATGCCGGAGGCAGGAATGACAACAATTCCTAATCTTCACTATTTCACAATGACTCCATATGACGCTACTTTTAAAGGCTTGCATATCCTCTTTGACAAAGACAATGTAACGAATACCTTAGGAGAATATTTGCAAGAACAAGGAAAAACGCAGCTTCATATAGCCGAAACAGAAAAATATGCGCACGTAACGTTCTTCTTTAATGGTGGACGTGAAGAACCGTTCAAAGGCGAAGAACGTATTTTAGTATCTTCTCCTAAAGTAGCTACTTACGACCTGAAGCCCGAAATGAGCGCCTATGAAGTGAAAGATAAATTGGTAGAAGCCATCAACACCCGTCAATTTGATTTTATTGTGTGCAACTATGCCAATGGCGATATGGTAGGCCATACAGGTATATACGAAGCGATCGAAAAAGCAGTGATTGCAGTGGATGCTTGTTTGAAAGATACCGTAGAAGCTGCTAAAGCAAACGATTATGAGGTGATTATCATTGCAGACCATGGCAATGCAGACCATGCCTTAAATGAAGATGGAAGTCCTAATACGGCGCATTCTTTAAATCCTGTTCCATTCGTATATATAACAGCCAATCGAAATGCGAAAGTAGAAAATGGTATTTTAGCTGATGTAGCCCCCTCGCTTCTTCACATCATGGGATTGCCTCAGCCTGAAGAAATGAAAGGAAAAAACCTTATTAAATGATTCAAATCGGAGACACATTAGTTAGTTTTGATATTATAGAAAGTAAGTTTATATGCAATCTTTCCGTATGTAAAGGCGCTTGTTGTTTTGCAGAGGCAGCATCAGGCGCTCCGCTGGAAAAAGGGGAGTTGAAGGAAATGCTGAAAGTATTACCTGTTGTGTGGGACGACCTTTCTTCCGAAGCTCAGGAGGTCATCAGGAAACAAAGTGTTGCTTATATAGACTCGGACGGAGATGACGTTATTTCCATTGTAGGAGAAAGAGATTGTGTCTTTACCTGTTATGATGAAAAAAGCATCTGTAAATGTGCTATTGAAAAAGCTTACCTGGAAGGACGTACTGCGATTCAAAAACCGATTTCCTGTCATTTATATCCCATCCGCGTTTCCCGGTATGATACCTTTCAGGCCGTAAATTATCATCGTTGGAAGATTTGTAAGTCGGGCGAAGTGTTAGGACGGAAGGAAGGCCTCCCGCTGTATAAGTTCCTGAAAGAACCGTTGATTCGTAAGTTTGGAATGGAATGGTATGAAGAGCTTGAGCAGTTCGCCGATGAATGGAATCGTCAATGAACAACCGACTGTACGGTGTTCATTACACGTAGTAAATTGTCTCCCCATATTTTCTTTATATCTTGTTCGCTATACCCTGTTTCAAGTAATTTGACTGTAATATTGATTAATTCATTACTTGCTCTACATCCGATAAGTTCGCCATCACCGTCGAAATCGGAGCCAATTCCCACATAATCTATTCCTACTAATTGAACGATATAGTCAATGTGGCGGATCGCATCACTTAAAGATGCTTTTTCTTCTTCTTTGTTGATAAATCCTTTGTAAAGGCATACCTGAATAACACCTCCCTTTTCCGCCAATGCTTTTATCTGTTTGTCTGATAAATTGCGTGGATGGTCGCAAAGTGCTTTTACGGATGAGTGTGATGCAATGACAGGCACCTCGCTTTCTTTTAAAACATCAAAGAAAGTACTTTCGGCTGCATGGGAAATATCGATCATGATCCCCAGCCGGTTCATCTCCCTAACTATTTCTTTTCCGAACGGACTAAGTCCGCCCCATTCCGGCGCCCCTTTTGCCGAATCGCAAATGTCATTACTTCCATTGTGGCAGAGTGTAATATAAGAAACGCCCATTTCTTTAAAACGAGATAGGTTGGATAAGTCTTTCCCAATGGCGTAACCATTTTCTATTCCTAAGAAGATGGCTTTTTTATTTTGATATTTTAACCGGATCAGATCATTGGGAGTGTAAGCAATCTCCATACGTTCCGGGTGTAAACGTTCTTGTAGCTTCACTTGTCCGAGACGTTCAACAGCATATTCGGTAGCAGCATGTAAAGATGCGTTATCCCGCTTTCCTTGTGGAATATAGGCAACCATGAAGACGGCATCAATCATCCCTTCTTCCAGATAAGGCAGGTTTACCTTTCCCTCTTCTTTTTCTCCCAAATTAAACGAACCGGGGAATAGCATGGGTGTATCCGTATGCGAGTCAATGGTAAGGATTCGTTGATGGATTTCTTTTGCCTGACGGAACCGACGAGCCTCTTCTATATGGTATTTGAATAATTCCAACATGGACTCATCACCGTTGGAAGCCATGGCCTCGGGATGCCATTGTACACTGAAGATGGCATATTCGGGATGCTCCATTCCTTCGTTGATACCATCGGGAGAAATGGCTGTCGGAATAAACTCCCGGGCTGGTTCTGTTATAGCCTGATGATGGAACGAATTAACAAGTATCTCCTTTTCCTTTAGGATAGAGCGTAATTTGGTTTTGCCTTCAAATAAAGTAATCGAGTGAGACGGTAATTCCCGCGCTAATGTCTGGCTATGCTTTAACAATCTGTCTTTGTTTTGCGAATAGATATCCTGACAGAGCCCACCGCCAAAAGCTGCATTGATTAGCTGATGCCCCCTACAAATACCCATGACAGGAAGTTGATGATTAAATGCGAGCCGGAGGATTATTAAATCGTATTCATCGTGAATAGAATCTACTTCTTGTAGTTGAGGAATAGGTTCTTCTCCTAGATAAAGAGGATTTATATCACCGCCACCACTCATAATTAGCCCGTCTAATCCGGTGATAATAGTCGTTAATGCCTTGATATCTGTGATTACGGGGAGTAATACAGGAGCGCCGCCAGCTTCTAATACCGATTGAACGTATGTTTCGGCAATACAGGAAAGCCCGTCTTTCCGATTGGCCGATATGCCTATACGAGGAGGTTGCGATTGTTCTTTTTGTCTGACGAAACTGTCAACTTCCTTATACAGGGCGGCTATATCCGGTTGGCGGGCTTTTAGATTCATATTATGCGTCTATGTTTGCGTAAGTCGCATTCTCTTCGATAAATTCGCGGCGCGGGGCTACTTCTTCGCCCATTAGCATAGAGAAAATCTGATCGGCTTCTGCGGCGCTTTCGATAGTGATCTGCTTCAATGTCCGATTGTCGGGATTCATGGTTGTATCCCAAAGCTGATGATCGTTCATTTCTCCCAAACCTTTGTAGCGTTGGGTATGTATGCCTGCTTCGCTGCCGCTACCGTATTTGTCAATGAATGTTTGGCGTTGCTGGTCTGTCCAGCAATATTCTTCTATTTTCCCTTTTTTACACAGATACAAAGGAGGGGTTGCCAGATATACATATCCATTGTCAACTAAAGCACGCATCCTACGGAAGAAGAACGTTAGAATCAATGTAGCGATATGGCTGCCATCCACGTCGGCATCGGTCATAATAATAATCTTATGATAACGAAGTTTTATCAGATTAAGCTCTTTCGGGTCGTCTTCTGTTCCAATCGATACCCCCATCGCTTTGAAAATATTTTGTATTTCATCGCTTTCGAATATCTTATGCTCCATTGCTTTCTCAACATTCAGAATTTTACCACGTAACGGAAGGATTGCCTGGAAAGTCCGGTCGCGTCCTTGTTTAGCAGTACCACCGGCAGAGTCTCCTTCGACAAGGAATAATTCGCAATCTTCGGCCACTTTGGATGAACAGTCTGCTAATTTACCGGGAAGCCCTCCGCCACCCATCGGTGATTTACGTTGAACTAATTCCCTTGCTTTACGAGCTGCCTGCCGAGCTTGCGCTGCCAGAATTACCTTATCTACAATTATCTTAGCTTCTTTCGGATGCTCTTCCAGGTAATAACCTAATGCCTCGCCTACAGCCTGGTCTACGGCTCCGGTAACTTCACTATTGCCTAATTTGGTTTTTGTTTGTCCTTCAAACTGAGGCTCGGCAACCTTGATAGAAATAACTGCTGTTAATCCTTCACGGAAGTCATCACCTTGTATCTCTACTTTTGCTTTTTCAAGCAATTTGGAATCTTCCGCATATTTTTTTAATGTACGGGTCAATCCGCGCCGGAAACCGGCGAGGTGGGTACCTCCTTCAATCGTATTGATGTCGTTTACATAGGAATAAACACTCTCATTGTAAGACGTGTTGTATGTCATAGCCACTTCAACCGGGATACTTTGTTTCTCCGTAACAATATGGATTACATCCGGGATAAGTTTCTCTTTTGCACGGTCGATATAACGAACAAACTCTTTCAGCCCTTCATCGGAAAGAAAGGTCTCCGTTCGATAGACGCCATCTTCTTTTGTTGTTCTTTTATCTGTTAATGTAAGGGTTACTCCGGCATTTAAGAAAGCAAGCTCGCGAAGGCGGGTAGCCAATATATCGTAACGATATTCGGTTACGGTAAAAATAGAATCGTCGGGTTTGAAAGTGATCGTTGTGCCTGTGCTGTCGGATTCTCCAATTACTTTTAATTCAGTCTTGGCATGGCCACAAGAATATTCTTGCATATAAATTTTACCGTCACGACGGACTTCAGCTCTCAAAAGAGTAGAAAGGGCATTTACGCAAGATACCCCTACTCCATGTAACCCTCCGGAAACTTTATAACTGCCTTTGTCGAATTTCCCTCCTGCATGCAAGACTGTCAGTACAACCTCGAGGGCGGATTTTCCTTCTTTTTCATGGAGGTCAACCGGGATACCACGGCCATTGTCTACCACCGTAACGGAGTTGTCTTCGTTTATGGTAACATCTATATTGGTGCAATATCCGGCAAGCGCTTCGTCTATTGAATTGTCTACCACTTCATATACCAAGTGATGCAATCCTTTTTCGCTGATGTCGCCAATATACATGGCGGGTCTTTTACGTACAGCTTCTAAACCTTCTAGAACTTGGATGCTATCTGCCGAATAATTGCCATTCGTATTTTTTAATCCTTCACTCATATGTTTAATATGTTTAAAATCAATAATTATAAGGGTTTTCAAAAACCTAACAAAGATACTGAAATTATTGAGACGAACAGGCTGTGAAATATGAAAATAGCCTAAAAGAATAATGAGAGTAGAATGTGGTAATAAATAAAAAAACCGGACTGATAGGCCCGGTTTTCTATACTGTGTACATATTTCCTTCCATTTATGCAAGCGCATTCACGTGCTTCGCTAATTTAGATTTTAAATTAGAAGCTTTGTTTTTGTGAATAACATTCTTTTTGGCAAGCTTGTCTAACATAGAACATACTTTAGGATACAGAGCCTGAGCTTCGGCTTTTTCTTCAGTAGCGCGTAGTTTACGCACTGCATTTCTTGCAGTCTTTGCGTAATATCTGTTATGCAAACGTCTTGCGTTAGTCTGTCTGATTCTTTTTAATGCAGATTTGTGATTTGCCATTTCTTTAGCTATCTTAATATTTTAATTTTCAACTTTCAATTGAATAAGTAGCCCATAGGGGAATCGAACCCCTCTTTCAAGAATGAAAATCTTGCGTCCTAACCGATAGACGAATGGGCCAACATGTCAAAGCACTTGTTTTTAGCATCATGAGATGATATTTCTCCAAATGCGAGTGCAAAGATAGGCCATCTATGGAAACTACCAAAACATTTTAATGGAATCTTTAATGCATATTTGTATTTTAACATCTATTTAGAGCCAATGTCGTCTAAATGGATATCCAATGCCTTTACTGAAATATTGATTTCCCAAATACACAATATCAATGAGGCCGCCAGCAATATGAGTCCGAATCCGAAGATCCAGACAGCTATGCTAATAAAAGAAATATAAAAGAAAAACATGGAAACCACACTTAAAAGCAAACTGCTTACACCTAATATTTGCATCGCACGAATCAGGTAAAGCCTTTTCCTTAAGTTGGATATCTGAGCAACATCTTTGGGATTGCCGGTTTGCTCATGCTTGTCTTTTAATGTGCGTATCACGCCGGCATAGGAAAGGAAGCGGTTGGTATACGCCAGCAATATCAACGATATAGCTGAGAATAATAAGGAGGGGGTTGCTAACTCTAACATAAAATAACTACTTTTGTAAAGGCAAAAGTACAAATAATGCTGAGTAAAACACGAGGAATCGTACTACATTCTATCCCATATAACGATACATATTCCATTATATATATGTACACGGAAGTTTTCGGACGGGTATCTTATTTAGTTTCCCGAAACCGCGGAAAGAAAACAACGGTCTCTAAAGCGTTGTTTATGCCACTTTCGGTTGTGGAGATGGAGGTAGAGCATCAAAACAAACGCGACCTGCATCGCATACGCGAAACCAGGCAATGTTATCCCCTCAATCAGTTGTTTGCAGATCCGGTAAAGAATGCACTAGCGTTGTTCATCGCGGAAGTATTGTTTCGTGTAGTGAAAGATACAGAACCCGACGCTCGCTTGTTTGACTACCTTTATCGTTCTATCTATTTGTTAGAATTGACGGAAGACGGAGTAGCCAATTTCCATGTAGTCTTCCTGCTTCACCTGCTCCATTATTTAGGCATATTCCCTAATACAGATTCCTATGCCGAAGACTATTACTTTGATATGCAAAACGGCGTTTTTGCCGACTGCCCTCCTTTACACCGGCATTATTTAAACAGAGAAGAAAGCCAGATATTCGCCCGTCTGTTTAAAATCAGTTATGAAAATATGTCATTATATTCCTTCTCCCGTCAGGACAGGGTCAATATTCTTAACCGTATCCTCACCTACTACCGTATCCATTTACCCGAAATCCCGGAAATAAAGTCTCTGACAATATTACAAGCGTTGTTTGAATGAAAGGGATTATTTGATTCGATTTTTATTTTACAACGATGGAATTGCCCGCTCCCCAAGATTGTTTTACGCCATTTATTCATAATCCTTCGCCGCCCGAAACAACAACTGAATAGGCTTTCAGCCGGTCAATGTCTCCCTGTGGTCTGTTCAATATTTCGTACTGTCCGTTTTTCCATACGACGTCATCGGCCCAATAACCATAGTTGCCGGCGATATAAACATCATTATTGATTACGAAAACCGACCTCGCGATTGCGTTCACACCCACATCACTAATATATGAAAGTACTTCGGATATTTATCTGAGAGAGGAACGTTATAAAGAGTGTGAGGCAACGGCTTTAAGGGCGTGGCAAATAGATTCGACGGGAACAAAAGCGCTTACTTTATCATTTAATTTAGGAATGTCTAACCTTTTCTTATGAAATAAGGAAAAAGCCTCCTATTACCTATGGCAGCATAAAGATTTGGAAAAGATAATTGCTGATGAAAATTATCAGGAAACATTGATGAATATGGAGGTGCTATACGAAACCGAAAAGAAAGAAATGCGCATCGCCTCACTGGAAAAAGAACGACAACTTTACATCTGGCTGGGCATTGCAGGCGTTCTGTTGACGATTGCTTTAGCAATTGTGTTACGGCAAAAGGTAAAAAACGGACAAAAAGAAAAGCAATTGATCGCTACCCGCTCCGTGCTGGATGGAGAGATGGGGGAACGGACACGTTTAGCGCGTGATCTGCATGACCGTCTGAGTGGAAACCTTTCAGCCGTAAAAATAGGGCTCAACGATCATAGTAAAGAATCCCTTCAAAGCATTAACAATAAACTGGATAGCTGTATCGAAGAAATCCGCCGCCCAATTCTCCAATGTACACTTCCACTTTTTCGGCGAGGAACGACGGATAGAGGAAAGAAAGGCATTCATCATTTATTGCTGTGCCGGCGCACACGGTTACATCCTAAAAAACGCCGAAAGCGAGGAGATGCTCGCAGGCATCGAAACGGTAGCACGGGGAGAACAATTCCCTTGCGAAGAGATAAACCTGTTATTGAAAGAGAGAAGAAACGAAGAGGTAGTATGGCTTACCAACCGTGAAAAAGAAGTCCTGAACTACATAGCCGAAGGCTATGCCACCAAAGAGATTGCCGATATGATTTTCCGTGACGTAGAAACCGTCCGTACCCATCGGCGAAACCTGCTCATTAAGCTAAACGCTAAAAATACCGCTGTGATGGTGAAGAAAGGATATGAGATGAAACTGATTTGGTGAAAATAACTAACGAAAAAACAGGAATTTGTTTCCTGTTTTCTGGCTTTCTCTCTATACGGTTTTTGCAACATAAGTTGAGGAAACAAACCGCAGAAAGCTTCTCCTTAGAAAGAATCAGGGAAGAATTAATCCGGATACAGGAAAGTATTTTAATCATTTTGACACCTTATCTTCAGGACTCCTGTCTTCTGCAGAAAAAAGCAGTCTTTGTGTTTAATTATCAATATAATTTTACATGTAAATTATCAATTGATCTGGAAATTATATAAATGGCTTAAAATCTTAGAAACCTTAATAATTTACAGTTTAATTTATGTTCAGATTATATATAATCAGCTTTATTAAGATTTGATTGAAACCAATCCCATACTAACAAATCTTTAGAAGTGTGATTTTCAAATTGTGTATTTACTAATTTGTATCGGCTTAACTCTAGAGTATTTTACCTGATGATAATGAAACTAACTTTTCTATGAAAGAGTAATTTTCTCTATTGCTATTATCGAATATTATGATAACAGCTTTATCATATAGACCACCAATACTTTTTGTTATAAATCCGTTTTCTAATGACTGATATATAAAATTATTTACAACTTCAGAATATACTCCTATTGATGATAATATTTGTGAATATTCCATTAATAAGTCTAAATTAATTACATTATGCGTTTTTACTATTCTATTTAATTCTTTTTGAATTGGAGCTAAAAGATTTTTTGCCGACAGAACTCGCTCTTGAATTTTGCTAAGTTTCATTTTCTGTTCTTTTGGGAAAATTATAAGAGAATAATCGATAGAAGGTGTTTGTTGCGATTCCCAACCAAATTTGCTGCAAAATAAACCCCATTGTTGGTGAATACAACTTTCAAAATCAAGACCGCTTGGAGTAAATCCATGTATTTTTGTATCTATTTCATTAATAATATTTCTTTTACTAGTATTATTAAAAAAATGACTTAAATGTAAAAAGCCTAATACTGTACTTCCTGCTAAACCATACCCCAAGGGCAAATTTCCTCTAAGAGTGTGTTTCGGTATTATTCCTTTCTCTTTAAGTAATACTAAAACTCTATCTAATTTCTTATTATATCCGGATTTATAGTCTTTCTTTTCTGTTGTTTCTAAATATAAATTTGATGGCATAATTAAACCGCACTCATTACTATGCATTAAATATTCACCATAAATAGTTATTCTTCCGTAAATTCTCATTCAACTATCTTTATTTTTTTACTATCATGAAATTTTATTACTAAATTATCTGCTTCTGCTGAAATACTGATATTTATCTTATCATATCTTGTTTTAAAGCAAGTAAAATTAAGCAAAGTTGGTTTTGAGTAAATTTCAATTTCTCCTTCATTTAATATGATATCTGTTTTTTCAGGCAATGAAAAATTTTCATTAGTTGGACAAAATTTAATAAAAAAGAAATCTCCAATTTCTACATCATTCATAAATGTTCTTGGAGGGACTACTGCTAAAAAACTGTCTGACAAGTTCTTTTTGTTTTTAATAAGTAATTTATGAGGTGAAAATAAAATATCATAAAAAAAATAATGGCTATGACCTTTGTAATATCCACTTTTCCCAAAACCTAATTCATATCCTTCATTATCGTAAGTCGTAAGATAAATCTTATTTGTTCTATCTAAACTTTTAACTATGTTTTTTATTGATATTATTTCCATTCTTTATAAATATAGCTTAGCGTAATTTAATTCATGTAAATCTAAATATTCCCATTCGGCATATCTACCAATTAAATGTATATCATTTGATGCTAATTCATGTTTATATTGTTGTAACAATATGTCTGATGATGTACAAATAGGATAAGCATTTTTCATCATATATCTATATTCAAACAGTATATCAAAAACTCGCCCTAATAGTTTGTAAAGTGCTTGAAAAAGTAAATGTGAATCAATATTTTGACAGTTAAACGCGAGTTGAATTATAATGAAATTTTCACTGATGGTAAATATTCTGTATATAGGTGATTTGATTTCCACATCGTAAATTACCAAATTGATCGGCAAAATAGCATTTATTTTAATTAAACAGAAATAAGCAGAACTGCTGACTAAATTAAGATTATTTGGATAATTTATTTTATGAAAAAAATCCCTTAAGTCTATTGTAGAAATTAATTTACTATATGTTATATCGGAAGTTTTAGTATATATTATTTTTCTTTTAATATCTATTTTTTTTATTTCATCTGAGAAAAAATTATCAAAGCAAATATTTGCAATCCTTTCATGATATGGAGACAATTTATTAATATATCCTATTCTTTTATTAGTTCCCATTCCATTGTAATGTTTATTTACTTTAGCTAATAATCTGTTTAACTCTCTTTCAAAAATTACTCTCCCAAAAAGTTTGTATGCTAAAATAATATTTTTCTTTGTACTGAAGTCTTGTTTTTCTTTCAAACGTTGCACAGCATAGCTCAGTGAGCTTGCATTCTTGATAAATTCTTGTATACTATCAAATTCAATAGAAATATCACCTCGTTCAGAGTAATTAAGAAAATCGTGTTTCTCGAAATTATTTTCCCATAATTTGTTATATAAATGTGAATTATAGACAGGAAAAATAGGAATTAAATTGATATTATTATAGGCAATTTTAGTCTTTGTCAATGAACCAAAATTATTTTGATTACCAATAAGAATATGAGGGGTTTTTATTAAAAAACTACATATTCTTGCTGTAGGTCCATTTCCTAGGATACAAATTTCTATTTTTTTTTTCATTAAAACTAATTTAATTCTTTAATGTGTTTTTCAATAGTCATATCATTAGAATATTTATCTTTTAATGAATTTAATGTATCCTTTATTTTCAATCTTAAGTTTGAATCTGAGTGATTGATTCTATTATGCAATTTTACAAGTACTGCAATTCGAGCATTTATACTTTTTTCAGAAGAAATTCTCACAATCTCTTGTATATCTTCTTCTGTAATCATAGATTTGTTAAAGTCCATAAAAGTTAATTTTGTTTTCACATAACCCATCGGATTATTATCAATTTCATATTGTAACGAATTATTAAGTACGTTATCAAATAAGAAAGGTCTATTCTCTTTTTTGCAGACGATTAAATGCATCGTAAGTGCTTTGTCTTTAATTCTTTGACCATTTAACAATACAGTATTGTCTTTAAAAAAAATGGTAAAATCTATATTTTTTTCTTTCCCTTCTTTTTCTATGCAAAGCAAAAGGTTAAATTGTGCAGATTTATAAAGTTTTCGATTCTTTTCAGTTTGAAGAATTTTCATATAACATTTTTTTGCTTCCGGTATTCTATCAATTTTTTCATACGCAATACCTAAAAACAATAGCCGTACACTCTCTTTTGTTCCTTGAAGTTGAAAAGAATTTAAAATAACAAGCATATTGGAAATATTCCCAATGTTTTCATTATAAACAGCATTTGCTATTTCTCGTTCGAAATTAGGACTTAACGAATTTATTCTGCTATCATAATCTTTTATAGTTGCTTCTACTTTTAATGTAGTTAATTCCGTAATAATCTCTCTAAATTTTTTCGAACCAATGGGACTATATCGACACCTTCTTCTTAAATATCTTTCTGTAGTTGCCTTATTCAAAGCTTTTAATTCGATTTTAGCTACTTGTGCAGTAGGAGGAGGAGAATTTTGCTTTTCATCTTTATTGAAAATTTCATTAAAATGCACATTTACAATATTTTTTGCGCTATTGCCACTATTATCAGCTCCATTATCTGTTCTACTTACTGGTGGTGTTGTGTGTTCCTTTTTTAATTTATTTCGTATTAGCCTTATTATTAGCCTTATTATTGGCGAAATAAAAACTAAACCGATTCCGCTAAGTAACCATTCTTTATTATTTATTATCCACTCCATGCATTGTTTTTCATTTTTTACTTATTTCCGTGAGATAGGCCCTATCTTTATATGACATATAAATCAGCTAAAATATGTGTTGTATAAAAAGGATAACTAAAAATATAGTGAATATTTTTTATTCGCTAAAATTAGCAAATAACCTGAAATCTATTAAAAAACTTTTCTACTATACCAAAAAGAATGTGAATTTTTAACTAAACAACAGCTAGTTTTTAGATTTGTTAAAATACTTCTTCTTGTAGAAAGACTAAACTCTACAGCTATTTTACTGTAGAGTTTAGTCTTTTCGTTTTATCATTAGAATATACATGTATTATTTTTTGTAAATTTGTCCCTGAAAACTTAACCGTTCCACAATTGTAAGGCGATTGAATGACAAATGTGAGGCGATCGCCTGGCAATTGTTGGCCGACCGGACAACAATTGCGGAACGGTTAAAACGAAACAACAGAATAATGAATTAATAATAAATCATCAAAACCATGGCAGCACGTTACGACCTTTACCAAAACCCGCCTTCGGCAAAAAGAAAACAATGTTTACATGCGCGGGTAGTCACTTCGGGAACGATAGATACCGATTCTTTAGCAAAAGAAATCCAAGGGCAGTCTACTCTTTCGACAGCCGATGTAAAAGGCGTATTGACAGCCTTGGGAGAGGTGGCGGCCCGACATTTCAAAGACGGCGAACGCATACACCTTGAAGGATTCGGCTACTTTCAGATTACGCTTTCTTGCCCGGCGATTAAGACTTCATCTGAAATCCGTGCGGAATCCATTCGTTTTAAATCTGTTACTTTCCGTCCCGAAAGTGCATTGCTCAAGCAGTTGAAACGTATGTCTTTTGAACGGGTATCCGAGAAAAAACATTCAAAAAACCATTCCGAAGAAGAAATAGACAATCGCTTGACGCAGTATTTTTCACAGCATTCGACTCTTTCCAGAAAGGATTTCCAACAGTTATGCGGATACACAAAAACAACAGCTAATTGCCGTCTGAAGCAATTATTGAATGAAGGTAAACTGCAAAAAACGGGTCTTCACCGTTTTCCTGTGTACGAACCGGTGAAGGGATTCTACGGAAAAGAATAATCAACCTACCGTTTTTCGTATCACCCGATTTCAAAGCAGAAAGTTTGCCTGTCTGCCAAAAAGATTATACTTTTGCGCATCATTTCGATAACTGGTCTTGTAGTTCAACGGATAGAATAGAAGTTTTTCTAAACGTATGTGTGATCTGATCCATGAAAATAAGGACAATATTTTGAAGCTGAAAGTTTGATCTTTGTAATTCTGTGTTAAAAATGTATAAGGCTCTGTAGTTCAACGGATAGAACAAGTGTTTCCTAAACATTAGATAGGGGTTCGATTCCCCTCGGAGCTACTTTGAAGCCCATCTTTTTATAAAAGGTGGGTTTTTCTATTCTACACTTACAGCAAAATAAATGTATATTTGCTGTGAAATGTTCTACAAATATTCTACAGTATGCTACATTTAAGGCTGAGGTATATGCTCATCAGAAAAACAGGATGGCACCTATAATACAAAGGAGAGGGTTACTCATAATCAAAAAAAGAAATACCTCCCTACTCCCTACTATGTAAAAAAGGAAGATCTAACTAGAAACTTGAAGCTAAAGAATCAGTACTACATAGATGAGACTGATAAGCTTATCAAGAAATACAGAAAAATATGTGATCGTGTTGGTGAACGCCTAAAAACTATGACTGTAGAGCTGATCCAAAAGATCTCTACCTTAGATTATACGATGATCATGCAACCAGGTAACAACCGCTTTAATCTGGCAAAGGATGTGTTCCTGCTGAGCTTTGTCCTAGTGGGTATGAATGCCGCGGATCTATACTGGTGTGATAACTGTAAAAAGAATCGGATAACCTACAACCGAATCAAAACAAAAAACAGGAGAGCTGACAAAGCCGAAATTTCCATTA
>JAISDJ010000019.1 GCA_031264865.1 Tannerellaceae bacterium
GGAGTTGTAACAGATGAAGCATCGGGGCAATCATTACCCTATGTTACCGTGCTATTAGATAATACCCAAACAGGCACTACAACTGATGAAAACGGAGCATTCATATTAAGTAATGTACCTATCGGCAGGCATACCCTTTATATCAGTTATATGGGGTTTGAAACAGTCATCATTAAAGAGATTCTTGTTGGTTCCGCCAAAGAAGTTTTCCTGGAAATCCAACTGAAAGAAAATACTCATCAACTCGATGAGGTCGTAATCAGGCCGCGCATTAATAAAGAAGAACCGTTGAATAAGATGGCTTTATCGGGAGCGCGAATGCTAAGTGTGGAAGAAGCAAGGCGATATGCCGGAGGGATGGACGACCCGGGACGTTTGGCCAGTTCCTTTGCCGGAGTATCACCCAGCGTGGGTGATAACGGGATATCCATACATGGCAACGCTCCCCATTTGCTACAATGGAGACTGGAGGATGTAGAAATACCCAACCCAAACCATTTTGCAGATATATCTGTATTAGGGGGCGGGATACTTTCTTCTTTAAGTAGCAATATACTAGCTAATTCCGATTTCTTTACAGGGGCTTTTCCCGCCGAATACAGCAACGCGGTATCCGGCGTGTTCGATATGAAAATGAGAAACGGCAATAATCAAAAATATGAACATACCTTTCAGGCAGGTATACTGGGGATTGATTTTGCTTCCGAAGGCCCTATAAGCAAGAAGCACAATTCATCTTATCTTTTCAACTACCGATATTCGACAACCTCTTTGCTCGACAAGCTTGGAAGCCCATTGGAAGAAGGTTCAATAATCGACTATCAGGATTTGAATTTCAAGTTGAATTTTCCAACCCGAAATGCCGGCGTGTTCTCAGTATGGGCTACCGCTTTGATTGATAAGTATGATAATAGACCTGAAAAAAACAAAGAAAAATGGGAGAGCATAGACGACCGTCAGCGTTCAAAGTCGGACCAAACGATGGCGGGCGGAGGTGTTTCGCACCGTTATTTCTTCGGTAACAATGCTCAACTGAAAACTACACTTGCTGCGACCTATTCAAAAGGGGAACTCGGTATGGATATAACAGATTATTCCGCAAATATTACCCCATACATGACTTCGAACAACAGATATACCAACTTGATTCTTAAGAGCTCGTTCAATAAGAAATTCAGTTCGCGTTTTACCAATATGACAGGTGTCACTTATACCAAATTGTTGTATGATATGGATTTTGATCTGGCTCCTCACGAGGGATATACATTGGACAATATTTCGCAAGGCGATGGTAACACAGACCTGATTTCGGTTTATAATTCGTCGCTTATCTCACTCAGCGACAAGCTAGACATGAACGTAGGCATAAATACGCAAACGATGACACTGAATAATGAGTGGACAGTAGAGCCACGCGCCTCTTTGCGCTGGCAGGCTTCAACCAAGAGTGCATTTGCAGTAGCATATGGTCTGTATAGCCGCATGGAGAAAATGGATGTTTACTTTATCAAGACGAAAGGTACAACCGAAACGGAAAATAAAAAGCTTGGCTTTACAAAATCACACCATCTGATGCTTACCTATAGCTATAGGATCAGCGATGATATGCTCCTGAAAATCGAACCTTATATCCAATTCCTGTACGATGTCCCCGTAATAGCGGATAGCTCGTATTCCGTTCTTAACCGCAGGGAGTTCTGGGTGGAAGAACCTTTAGTGAATGAAGGAAAAGGACGCAACCTCGGAGTGGATATCACGTTTGAGAAATACCTGACAAAAGGGCTTTATTACATGGTAACCGCGTCTCTTTTTGAATCGAAATACTGTGGTGGAGACGGTGTGTGGCATAGCACAAGATATAACCGGAATTATATTGTCAACGGGCTTATCGGTAAAGAATGGATGCTTGGCCGTAACAAACAAAACGTGCTAAGTGCAAACCTAAAGCTGACACTGCAAGGAGGCGAACGGCATTCGCCTGTAAATGAAGAAGCCACAATGAACGATCCGGATAAAGAAGTTCAATATGACGAAACAAAGCCATTTTCCGAACAACTATCTCCGATGTTCCTGACAAGTTTTTCTGTTAGCTACAAGATAAACAGAAAGAAAGTGTCACACGAATTTGCGATACAAATGATGAATGTAACGGGTTATAAAGAATTCTTCGGACATCACTACAACACGAAAACGAATGTCATAGAAGCTTACAGGGGAGGATTTTCGTTACCTAATGCCAGCTATAAAATTCACTTCTGACAATTGAAACCGGAATATACACGGGATGAGAGGGGGAATGTGTATCTTTGATATTTCATTATTAGATAAATATGAATCAACAATCTTTTATATATAATTTTTTACAGGCTCCCGGATTCAGGATATGGAGACATCTCTTGTTTCTTATAGCATTTATTCCTCTGGGATTGTCTATGCCGTTTTGGTCGTTCGGTGGTTATGCCGAAATTCCATTAAGCACAATCTATGGATTCGGAATAGGAATTATCGCTGCCATTATGGTTTTTGTCTGTTTTAATGTTTCCTATCTGGCGCCGCATTACCTGCCAAAAGGGGAATATTTCACTTACATCGTTGTCTTATTGCTATTGACTGCCGGGTTTATTTCTTTGAAACACATAGCCGAAGATCTAATCCTTTTAAACGTTGGTGTGAAAAGAGCGATGAATGGGGTTACGGTATTAGAGTGGCTCTCAAACCTGATGCTATACACAATTACTATTGCAAGTACTTCTATCACGGCATTATTCAAGCAATGGATGACTGATAATGCCAATATTGAAAACTTAGAAAATAAACAGTTGAAGAATCATTTAGAAGAATTCAAAAACCGTATTAACCCTCAATTCCTCTATGCTACGCTTGATTATGCTTCCGAAAAGGCGAAATCAGATCCTGTCCAAACATCAGAAACTCTTTTTAATCTGAGTGAATTATTAAGCTATCAACTTTATGACAACGGGCGGGAGAGCGTTTTACTGGAATCTGATATCGAATTTATACGAAATTACCTGACGCTGGAACAACAAAACTCCGGGCACGGGCTGGCTTTTACAATTTGGGCTACCGGCAGGATAAATATATTTATCCCTCCCAACCTGTTTATGCCGTTGATTGAGGTAACTTTAAAGCAACAACCGGACAAATTGCAGATAAGGTTTGATGTGGATGACGAATGGATAAGATTCGAATGTATTACCCCAAACACTCATTTATCATCCGCAGGTTTTAAGAAAACTGCCCAACGATTTGAATTATTGTATGGCAGTAAAATCATCCTTAGTAAAAAAGACGAATCCATAGAATTGCACTTCAGAATATGTTAAACAAAATCAATCATATAGTCCCGGCGATACTACTGAAGCCGAAGTGCCGGCTTTTAAGACATGCTTTGATACAATTAGTCGTGATATTGATTACCATGAATGTTTTCTGGGATGAGCCTGTGCGGATTTTGCCCGAAAGATTTACGGTCTGGATTCTCTATTACTTCTTGTTCAATACAATGATTTATGTCAATATGTATCTGCTGGTTCCCCGGTTGCTTTTAAGAGGACGGACGCGGCTCTATCTCTTATCATCCTTTCTGCTTATACTCGGTATTATGTCGGGCATAGTCGCACTTGGAAGCATGATGGGCGAAAACGATAGTCGGGTTAGCACTACTCCCGTACCTGCGCTTATAGCCATAGCCTCCTTATATGCATCGCTGTCTCTTCTTATCGTAGGTTTGACTGCCCTCCAATTGCTTAAATATCGTACGGAGAATGAGAAAAAGATCAATGAGCTGGAAAATGTAACGATGAATATCGAACTGGCGAATCTTCAAAATCAGATAAACCCGCATTTTCTGTTCAATATGCTTAATAATGCGAACATCATGGTAAGCGAAAATGCCGGTAAATCATCCTACATCTTGTCTAAATTAAAAACATTGTTGCAGTATCAGGTAGATGAAGGCTCGAAAGAAACGGTAAAGCTGAAAGATGATTTAGCGTTCATTGAAGACTACCTCGAACTTGAAAAGATGCGCCGCGACCGCTTCACTTTTACCATTCAACCCGAAGGGAATACCAACATCGCTATACCTCCCCTGCTATTCATACCATTTATTGAAAATGCGGTTAAGCATAATCCTGAAAACGATTCGTACGTGAAAGTTATATTCAGGATTACAGGTAGCAAGTTATACTTTGAATGTGAAAACCCCAAAGCCAAGTTACCCTATACCCAGAAAGAGGGAGGAATAGGCTTGGTCAATATAAGAAAGCGGTTGGATTTGTTATTCGAAAAGAGTTATACTCTTATGCTTAAAGATGATGAAGACGTTTATACCGTAAAAATGGAACTAAAAATATGAGATGTATTATCGTAGACGATGAACCCATAGCCCGCAGAGGAATAGAAAAGCTGGCCCAGAATATTCCTTCACTTAAAATACAGGGAAGTTTTGAAAATGCGGATACCGCCGCTAAATTCATAAATACCTCTCCGGTTGATCTGATATTTCTGGATATTCAGATGCCTGGTATTAACGGAATAGAATTTGCCAAAAGCATACCCAAAACAACGTTGGTGATATTTACAACAGCATTTGCCGAATTTGCAGTCGACAGCTACGAAGTAGATGCGGTTGATTATCTTGTCAAGCCTATAAAACCCAAACGGTTCAATAAGGCTGTTGAGAAAGCAATCAACTATCACGACTTGCTAATTTCCGAATTGAAAAACACAAATGTAGAACAGGTTGAAAGCGATTTTATTTTCATTAAGTCCGATCGTCGGTATTTCAAGGTCGAGTTTAAAGACATCCTGTTTATTGAAGGGCTTAAAGACTATGTCATTATCCAACTTGACGACAGGCGGATAATCACTCATATGACTTTGAAAGCTATTCACGAGTTACTACCCCCGAATAAATTTCTAAGGGCTAACCGCTCTTATATTGTGAATAGAGATCGTATTAACTCTTTCAGCAACAACGATGTTTTTATTGCTAATTACGAAATAGGGATAAGCAACTTTTACAGAACTTCGTTTTTTGAAGAATTGATGGGAAATAATTTTACCAAAA
>JAISDJ010000054.1 GCA_031264865.1 Tannerellaceae bacterium
CTCGCTCATACACAAGGTGAAGAGTATGATAAATATTCCATGTTTGTAGACTCGGAAGGTGATTATTGGATATACACCAGAAATAACACCGGATTATGGACTTATTATGTAAAAGAAAACGCATGGGAACATTCCGGAACACAAAAGAGTAGCCGCTATGTATTATCGAATAATAACATCAATGACATAAAAGAAGACGTAAACGGACAAATCTGGATTGCTACTGATCATGGCGGAATAAATCTTATCAATAAAAAACGCCAAACTATTCAATACATTATCAATGACCCATATAATGAAAGAAGCATAGCACAGAATAGCCTTACCTGTTTGTATTGTGATGAAATCGGAATTGTTTGGGTGGGCACGTACAAAAGAGGCATATCCTATTATTATGAAAGTATATTCAAATTCAAAACAGACCATCTGACAGACTTTAGCTATATCAAAAATTTCACTCCTGACGTTAATGTTGTCATAGAAGACAAGCAAGCCAATCTATGGTTGGGGACCAATAGTAGTGGCCTTATTTACATGAACAAGGAAGCGAAAGAGAAAAAAATCTACCAACATCAGCCGGGTAAAAATTCATTATCCGGTAATGTTATTGTAAGTCTGTTGGCGTCAAACAGCGGAAAGATATGGATTGGTACTTATCAGGGGGGATTAAATGTATTTGATGGGCATACATTTACTAATTACCGTCATCAATCGGACAATCAAAACTCCCTTTCCAATGACAATGTTTGGGCTTTGGCAGAGGGGGACAACGGGCTTATTTGGATCGGGACTTTAGGAAGCGGACTACAAAGTTTAGATCCTCTTACGGGCACATTTACCCGCTATGCGAACGAAAAATCCGAATTTTCCCATGATGTCATCGCTTCGATTTGTGTAGTAAGAGACAAAAAACTATTAATGAGTACGGCGGATGGTATTACTGCTTTTTCACCCGCTACGGGAAGATTTGAAAAATGGCGGGGGAATAAAAGAGGAACTCAATCATTCTCTCATCAAAATATTAACCAGATATATGAAGATAGCCGCGGCCTTCTATGGTTGGCAACTCAGGAAGGATTAGATATCTATGACCGGAAAAAAGATGAAATTATTTCTGTTGATGCTAATTTGTCATTACAACATGAAATTATCCATGCCATTCTGGAAGATAACAATAAAAATATGTGGATCACGACTACTCGTGGAATATGTAATATTGTTGTTGGTATTGATCCTAAAACCGAAACATACACGTATACCGCCTGTCGCTACAATGAGCAAGACGGGCTTCAAAACCAAGAATTTAATTTGCGCTCTATTATAAAAACGTCTCAAGGCGAAGTTATTGCCGGAGGAATGCAGGGGTTAAACCTTTTTGCTCCGGAAAACATTAAATATAATCACTTTACATCTAAGGTTGTATTTACCGATATGCAATTATTTAATAATGTAGTAAGTATTGACTCCGTATATGGCGGCAACCGCATATTAACCAAAGCGCTAAATAAAAGTTCAACAGTGAAATTACAATATCGTCAGAATGTTTTTTCTATTGCTTTCTCTTCAATGAATTACATTTTGCCTGAAAAGAGCAAATTTGTGTACCTATTGGAAGGTTTTAATGCCAACTGGTTGACCGCTGATGCGAATAAAGTAACGTATACAAACCTGGCGCCAGGTAAATATAAACTGAAAACAAAAGCGATAAATAGTGACGGATTCAGTAATGATGAAGCATCCGAACTTCAGATCGTCATTCTTCCACCTTTTTGGTTATCTCCTATTGCCTATGTATTATATGGATTGCTCATTATAAGCATATCGCTATTGGCGCGAAGGCAGGTGTCGCGCACTGAGCATAATAAATATCAATTGGCAAAACTTGAGCAGGAGGCGAAACAAAAGCATGAAATTGATGACATGAAACTACGTTTTTTTACTAATATAAGCCATGAATTACGAACTCCTCTTACTCTTATTATCTCTCCATTAGAAAATATGATAAAAGCGACAGAGGATAAAGAACAGAGCAGCAGATTAGAGATGATCCACCGTAATGCGATTCGTTTGCTCAACATGGTGAATCAATTATTGGATTTTCGTAAAAGCGACGTCAAAGGTCATCAGTTAAATCCCTCACAGGGAGACATTGTGGAATTCATTCGGAATATTAGCACGTCATTTACCGAGTACTCAGAGAAGAAGAATATACATCTTACATTCTTTTCGGCAATTAACGAATTATCCATGGTTTTTGATGAGGATAAAGTTGGAAAAATCATCATGAATCTTCTCTCTAACGCTTTTAAATTTACCCCTCAGGGAGGACGGGTAGATATTTATCTGAATTTCTTACCGAACTCTCAATCCTGCGAAAAATTGGAAATTAAGATATCAGATACGGGGATCGGGATTAAAGACAAAGACAAAAAGTACGTGTTTGAACGTTTCTATCAGGTAGCTCATACTGATAGTCATAGAATTAGCGGAAGCGGCATAGGATTACATTTAGTGAAAGAATTTGTTACTTTGCATCAGGGAACAGTAGTTGTGCGTGATAATGTAGAACAAGGTTGCGTGTTTATTGTCACTATACCTGTTGTTCGCCACCAAACAGAAATAGATATCCCATTAAAACAGGAGATTATAACAGGAAACCACCAATTGGAGGAAACCTTAGCGACATCGGATATAATCGGATTGGAAGAAAATGAAGCAGAAACCACAATTGATAAACGTCCGATTATACTTATTGTAGATGATAATGATGATTTTCGACAATTCATGAGAGATTTTTTAAATACAGAATATACCGTTGAAGAATCGACGGATGGGATACAAGCTTGGGCATTGATACAAACTCTACAACCGGATATCGTTATCAGCGATGTTATGATGCCGGAAATGGATGGCGTTGAATTATGCAAATTGGTTAAAACAGATATTCGAACTTCTCATATTCCACTAATCCTGCTAACTGCTAAATCAGCGGATACCAGCAAACTAACCGGACTAGAAGCCGGTGCGGATGATTACATTGGAAAGCCTTTCAATATGGATATGCTCATGCTAAAAATTAGGCACTTGATTGAACTAAAAAACCGCTTACAAAAACAGTTTCTACAGTCGATTCATATGGGAATACAACTGACAGATATGAATATAAGTTCGTTGGATGAGGAACTAATGAGGAAAGTCGTTTCTTTTATAGAAGGACAGATGTCCAATCCTAAGCTATCTGTCGAATGGTTAAGCCGGGAAATGGGAATGAGCCGTGTTAATTTTTATAGAAAAATAATGTCTCTTACCGGAAAAACTCCGATAGGGCTGATCCGCATCATCCGGATGAAACATGCAGCCACTCTGCTGGAAAAAACTCAGATGAGAGTCAAAGAAGTTTCCTTTATGGTCGGAATCAATGACAATAAATTGTTCCGGAAATATTTTAAAGAAGAGTTTGGCTTCCTGCCTTCCGATTATATGGAGAAGAACGAGATCAAAAAATAAACTGAAACAATCCAAATAGTATTACTTTTCCATTTTAAATAAACGCTTCCATAGCCGGTACTCACAATTTCATTCTTTAAACATTTACGGAGCATCACTACTCTTTTCCCACCTTGCCGAGTGATGACTAAATCGTAATGATTTTTGTCGTCCGCTCTTACTACCAAACCCGCCTCTTCATTATCAGCCGTAGGAGTAAAACTAATTTTAGTTGAAACGGCTATGTCAAATGCAAGAAATGTCTCACGTCCCAAATGTTGAAACCGGCCGTTTCTGGGTCTGATTCCCAAAGTAACCGTCCACCAACTGCCATCCTGAAGTTGAACTAAAATGCTTTCACACGCATACAAAACTATGAAATACCGTCAGATCTTATTGGGAATTATGTTTCATTTTAAGGGTACATTCTTATATATGTCATGTTTTTACGGTACACTTTTAATAGCTTCACAATTGTGGAACGATTAAAGGGATGAGGTATCACATTTACTTATTCACTATACTATCAATAAAACAATGGAACGCGCTTACATATTAATAATACCCCTCTTTAAGCAATACACAAAACTTCCCGTATGAACGAAATTAGAAGAGGGAAACAAAATACCCTCGTTAAATTTACATTACACCCCCTGTCGTTTCGCGATTTTACCTATTCTATGAAACATTTATCCCATCATGTTCCATGAGATCATTTTATATTTGACAATGTATTATTGTAACTATTAAATTCAAATTAAGCATGAAAAAACACATCCGAATTTTACTGTTTATTAAAACAATGGGGGTTGTTTTTCTATTTAACCTGTTTTGTACAATACCCATGATGGCATCAGACGATGTTGCAAATCAGGAAGTAACGACAACCCAACAAGAGTCGAAACAAATTACGGGTACCATCTCCGATGAAAACGGAGAGCCAATCGTAGGCGCAAATATCGTGGTAGTGGGTACCGCCACAGGTATAATCAGTGACATAGACGGGAAGTTTCAACTTAATGTACGCGAGGGGGCTGAGATAAGGATTTCTTATATCGGCTACCACCCGCAAACAATTAGAGTCGGAACACGAAACAATTATCCCATCGTACTTAAAGAAGATACGGAAACACTTGATGAAGTAGTGGTAGTTGGCTATGGCACCATGAAAAAAAGCGATATTTCCGGTTCTATTGTATCTGTTAACCGGGAAGAAATGATGAAACGTAATCCAATCAGTATTACACAGGGTTTACAGGGTGCAGCAGCCGGGGTAATGGTAACCCGGACTTCCGGAGATCCCTCGGGAGAAGCTACGGTCCGTATCCGTGGGGTTGCTACGGTAAATGGATCGGCCGACCCGCTTTATGTAGTCGACGGAGTACAGGTAGGAAGCAGTATAGATTTTCTCAATCCGGCTGATGTGGAAAGTATCGAGATACTGAAAGATGCTTCTGCAACGGCCATTTATGGAGCCCGCGGTGCTAATGGCGTTATCATGGTGACCACCAAAAGAGGGGAACAGGGAAAAGTCAATATTGACTTCTCGGCAAACTTCGGGATACAAGACCTGAGAGGTAAATTAGATGTAGCCGACGCCGGACTGTTTGCTTATTCTGTACGCCAGGGACGCTCTAACGATGGTGCAATAATCTCCAATAAAGCGTTTGGAGACGAATACATCGGTAAACTCCATTCTATCGACTGGCAGGATGCGATGACTCAGGCCGCTTTCAGGCAAAATTATATGTTATCGGTATCGGGCGGAACAGAGAAAACACAATCTACATTTTCTGTTGGATATCTGGATAATGAAGGGATTGTCCCGGAAACCAAGTATTCCCGTTTAACCGCACGGGCCGGTACTATTTATAAAGCAAAAGATTTCATTGAGGTTGGCGGTAATCTCTCTTTTCAACACAACGAAAGGAATATTACAGGAAACCTCCGCAATTATGCAATTCTGACTCCGACTATGGACTATGTCGACGAGGTTACCGGGGAATTTATCAGCCATAATTATGACGATAGGGCCACGGATGGTTCCTATTATGGTTTTATGCAGACGTCCGGCGAAGGCGATATCCAGAAAGGGCAAGACAACCCTTATGCTGCACGGAAGGAGGCGGATAAAGCACCTGATTATTCCAATAACGTACTTGTCAGCGCTTATCTTGATTTTAAATTATTTAAGGGATTATCTTTCCGTACACAGGGGTCTTATCATTTCAACTCTTATGATGAAAGTAATTTTAATACAGTCAATTATCGTGTTCCTTCTTCTGCTGCTTTCAATAGTTTTTCTATGAAACAGAATCAGTCTAACGATATCGCACTGGAAAGTTATTTTACGTATAAATGGAATACTGATATTCACAGCTTGAATTTGGTGGCAGGTAATACGGTAAGTAACTATTGGCAACACTCAGTAGAAGCAAGCGCGAATAATTTTCTGTCTGATACCTACCGGGATATCTCTTTGACCAGTGACCAGTCTTCCCGCATCGGCAATGGTTCATACAGTCTCAAAACACGGTATATTTCATATTACGGGCGTGCCATATATTCGTTGGCAAACCGCTATATCCTGACAGCCACAGTACGCCGCGACGGCTCTTCTAATTTTGGTAGCGGAAACCGTTGGGGCGTTTTTCCTTCCACAGCCTTGGCCTGGCGTGTATCCGAAGAAGATTTTATCAAAAACCTGAATTTTTTCAGCAATTTGAAATTACGCATAGGTTGGGGGCAAACAGGGAATGCCGGGAACGCAACAAATCTTTCGGTAGCTCAACTTTCCTCTAACCGTGTTTCTTACGATTGGGGTTCTTTGAACGGATCAACCGGCGATTATACGAAGATGCCCGGGATCGCACAATTAAAGGAAATAGATACCAATCTTAAATGGGAAACCAATACGCAGACAAATATAGGTCTTGATATCGGCTTGCTTAATAACAGTTTGAACATCACAATGGATTACTTTATCCGCGACTCTAAAGATTTGCTCCTATACCGCAGTATGCGTCCTTCAACCGGATATAACGAAGTATACACCAACGCCGGACATATTCAGAATAAGGGGTTCGAACTTAATGTTGCCTATAATAAACGATTTGGCAACTGGACACTGGGTGTTGCCCTATCCGGAGCTACTCTCAAAAATAAAGCAATTGAAGTAGGAGACCCTATTTATCATGAAGATTTTGATGCAGGTGATGAATGGGAAGATCACTCCGTGACCATGAATAAATATGCAGTCGGTTCTTATTATGGCTACGAGGTGGAAGGAATTTTCCAGTCGCAGGAAGAAGTAGATGCACTAAACGCACGTGTATCCGAATTAACAAACGGCGAAATAACAGCCTATCAGTTGCAAGCCACTACCGCCGGAGATTATAAATTCAAGGATTTAAATAACGACGGATATATTGACGGAAGCGACCGGACTGTTCTTGGAAACGGTTTCCCTACGTTAAATTATGGATTAACTCTTACAGCCGGATATAAAAACTTTGATGCAATGGTTTATATGTATGGTGTATCTGGAATGGAAATTTATTCGTATGCTTCTATGTGCATATTCCGGAGCATGCCCACCCACTTTTGAGTGCTAATTTTTCAGTATCAAACTGAAAGTTGTCCATTCAAAAGTACTTCTTTTCCTATCCGTTCACCCTAAAAAAACATAAAAAC
>JAISDJ010000141.1 GCA_031264865.1 Tannerellaceae bacterium
TAGCTGATTTTGAAGTGACGGTTGAAGTCAACAATTATGCTCCTGCCGAATTTACTGTGAGAAACCTGTCTGCCGGAGGCAATTCTTATCAATGGACGTTTGAAGGAGGAACGCCTTCTGCCTATACAGGAGAACATCCCCCCACAATTATTTATGAACACGAAGGCCAATACAGAATAAAAATGGAAACAGATAATGGAAGCCAGACCTTTACCGTCATAAAAGAGATAGAAGTAGGGCCTCGCTTGCAGGTGGCCTTTGATATTGTCCCTTCTTTTGAAGATGAGGATGATATGGAAGCTCCATTGCGGGCAACATTCAACACACGTCTTAAAGGAGTGGAAACCTTGTCATGGACTTGCCCGGGAGCAGAAATAACCAATGAAACATCGGAGACGGCAAGTATCTATTTTCAAAAAGAAGGGGAATATACTGTTACGTTAGATGTTTCAAACGGGAAAACATCCGAGCGTGTTTCTCAAAATATAACGGTGCAAAAGAATACCAATCTACGAGCACATCAGGATATCCGCTTAGGAATAAATACGGCGGGAGAAAAGTACCCCATGTATTATTCAACCCGGCTTCGGCATGCTATAAAACAACAAGAAATAAATGAAGAGAATGCAAGCCTGATCGATATTATCTTCTTTGGGCTCAATATGAATTTTACGAAGAATTGTTTTGTTTCTCCGGCAGATTTATCAAATACAACTTTCCCTGAAATACCGAAAGCTCTTCAGACAAAGTTTATAAACAAAACAGAAATGGGATCAATAAATATAACTCCAAGTCAATTTTATGATATGACTACAGATGAACGTATCCGCAATTTGCCGATAGCTTCAGGAAAGACAGGAGATAATTTTTTCTCAGATAGTTTATTGCCTCGCGTCGTGCTTTTTGAAACATCAGATGGACGGAAAGGAGCAATTCTGATTAAAGAAATGGTTCGTAGCGAAAAAGAAAATTCTTATATAGTAGTAGACATAAAGATTCAGAAAAATGATTAAACAATACACGACAACAATGTCACGAGAAGAATTAATATATCCCTTATCACGAATAAATTTATTAACAATTAAAATTTTACTTAAAATGAAAATTACAAAATTGCTTGCTACATTTATTACACTATCGTTGTTTTTAACCTTATCAATATCGGGAAATGCTCAACGTAAAGCCGATGTTGTGGTTCAGTATGAACAAAATATTGAAAATATTCTGTTGAGTCCGCTGGGGCATGTTATTGTTAAAGAAAAAGACAAGATTTCATGTTATAATCCGGAAACGAATCAAACAGAATGGGAAGTTGGGAAGAAAGAACTGGCAGCGACTTCTGTAATTAATCAGGCCGAGAATACGCTTCAGGCTCTTTCCAGTCCTGATTTATTAGCCTTGTTTGAATCCGGAGAAAGTATCGAACTTATTCCCGGATCTCCTTTTGTCAGAGTTGTCCTTGATAATAATGATGTAATCATTAACAGTACGGATGGAAAAGTTGTGTTCAACTCGGCAACAGTAGGATACCGTATTGTTCGTAGTGAACTGATATTGGACGAATCGGCTTTTCTTTTCATTGCGGCTGATGGTAAAATGTTTAATGCCGTATGGTATGATCTGACAGAAGGACGGAATAAATGGATGTCGCCATTAGCTACCGTAGAAACTATGGGTACACTACTTAAATCAGCTCTTTCCTCGGCGTTCTCGCTAAAAGACAATTCTACGGAAGACAAGCTGGAAGTGGGTAAAGAGGCTATCTACACATCTATCGGCGGATATTTGTATCGTCTGAATAAAACCAATGGTGAACTCGACTGGAAATCTGATTTTAAGATCAATAAGTTTTTCCTGTCTCAATCGGAAAAAGATATTATCATTATTAAAAATTCGGCAAGCATGCTTTCTTCCAAGCAAGCCTTGAATATTTTGAATGCCGATAATGGGACTGCAATCTGGAAAAATGATATTTCTACCAAGTATGTATCTTACCTGGAGGATTGGTCGGACAGGATCCTTGTTGCACATAGCAGCGGTTTTAACTTTTTCAATTACAGTGATGGGGGGAAAGTTTGGAAAAAAGACGCACAGGGCAATAATATCAAACGGGTTATCGCTATTGACAACGACTATCTTTATATCACCGGGAAGGAAATGAACCTGATCGACCGGGATGGAAAAAACAAGTGGAAGAAGACAATTGAAATATCGGATAAGGATGATGATGTAGTCTATTTTCTGGATAAGGTGGAGAATAATCGTGTTTTTTACCTGACAGACAGCTATGGCAATATGGTAGATTATTTATCCGGAAAGAAAATTTGGAAAAAGAATATTGAATTTTCACGGGATAAACCTTTACTGTATGCACAGGATGAGAATACAGGTGCTTTTCTGGTGTATAATGATAAGAAAATATACCGCTTCAATCCGAACACAACAGATAAACCAGAACCGGTAGCTAAATTGAAAGCAATCAAAGAAGACAAAACGATGGCCGGGATTGAACTTTTTGACTGGGGTATCTGTCTGACCGGACAGTCGGATGTTATCGGAGTGACTTTTAATGGTGAAACACGTTATCATAATACCTATAAAGAACCGGGAGGCGGAAAACGTAAGGCCTTGAACGCTCTGGGAAAAGTAGCATCAATTAGCGCCGGTACCGCAGCGGCTGTGGCCGGTACAGAAGTAGTGTTCTCCTCACGTAATGAGAGAGGTGAACAGGTTGAAACCGGACGAGCCAATCTTTTTGGAGAGAAAGGACAGAAACAAGCGCAGTTAGCCGGACAGAGCGCTGATATTATCAACAGTACATTGTTAAGTCGCGTATCCAACCGTTTCAATGCTTTAAAGCAAAACAGTAATTATGCTTTTGTTCTGGCAAAAAATGAGAAAGGAGGCAATCCCCTTTTGATCAAAGTGAAGAAAGAGGATGGAAGTGAAGTTGACAAGATCGAAATAGATAACAACAATCCCGTTTATGAAGTAGACGGCGTAACGGATAATGTGTTTTATGTATTGAAGAATGAACTGAGAGTATTTTCAAAAAACTAAACTGATAAATGAAAATCGCCTGGAGCAGCACTTTTTGCTGTTCCGGGCAAATACCTTTTGAAGAAGATATAAAGATTCAGAAAAATGATTAAACGATACACAACAACGTTCATAGTGTCTATTTTATGTGCTCTGACTGCCAATGGGCAAAGCTTTCGAGTTGAAGATTTAAAGGATATGTTTGGTAAAGGGAAACCGTTGAAGCTGACTGGCGGTTTTTCCGCTAATTCGACAATTAACACCGGTAATGCTTCATCAGTCAGAGACCCTTTCGTTTATTATTTGAATGGGAATATCAATCTGAACCTGTATGGTCTTGTAGATTTACCTTTTACGTTCAACCTGACCAATTCCGGTTCCAGCTATAAACTGCCATCAAGTCCAAACAGGTTAAGCATCCATCCTTCCTATAAGTGGGTGACGGGACACATCGGAGATGTATCGATAACCTTCTCCCCTTATACGTTAAACGGACATATATTCACCGGAGCAGGTGTGGAAATGACTCCTGATGGTTGGGAGCTGGCTGCAATGTACGGCCGTTTACAAAAAGCGGTGGAATATGATGCGGAACAGGCCATGTTTCCACCAACATACAAACGTATGGGCTATGGTTTTAAGGTTGGAAGAACAGGACGGAAATATCAGCTTTCGGTTAATCTGTTCAGCGCCAAAGATGATAGTAATTCTCTAGCAATTACACCTGATAGCTTGGGTATTACTCCAATGGAAAATATTGCGGGAAGTGTTATTTATATGTTCAGGCCGGTAGATTTTATAGAAATAAAAGGAGAATATGGGTTGAGCCGTCTAAATGCTGACCAACAGATAGAAGATGATACTAAGGCTACTTCCTATCACGCATTCAAGACTGAATTAAATTATGTGGGCAAAACGAATCGTTTCGGAATAGGATATGAGCGGATTGATCCGGAGTATCGTTCGTTAGGCGCTTATTATTTCAGGAATGACCTTGAAAACATTACGGTTAATGCTTATCAGTCTCTTTTAGAAAACAAAGTAAATCTGACACTTAGCTTGGGTTATGAGCATGATGATTTAAAGAAAACAAAAGCAACAGGTTCTTCCAGAGTCGTTGGCTCCGGAAATATCGATGTCACTTTTTCAGATCGTGTAAACGCAACCTTGTCTTATTCCAATTTTCAAGCCTATACAAATGTGCGTTCCAATTTTGAGGAGATCAATATGGAGAATCCTTTGGATAAACTGGATACCTTAAACTTTGTCCAGTTGAGCCAGTCCGCTAATCTGAATATTAACCTGACTACTAAAAAGACAGAAACTCAACTTCAGAATATTAACCTAAATCTTTCCTATCAGGATGCAGCCAATAAACAAGGAGAAATATATCAGCCGGGTAGTGTGACCGAAATGATAAATGCAGTTACATCATACTCCTATACATACTTAAAAACCGGACTGACATTAAATGGGGCTCTAAATATAAATAACAGCAAAGTATTGAATGGTAATAGTTTTACATGGGGGCCTACAATTGGCGCTTCTTCCCATTTATTCCGTAAAAAAGTAATGCTGGGAGGCTCTGCTTCCTATAATACCGGCAGTCTAAAGGGAATCAAACAAAATGAAGTGTTCCTTTGCCGAATGAATAGTTCTTATTCTCCTTGGGAGCGACATAGTTTCACTTTATCATACAGCTATCAATGGCGTTCTGCATTAAACAGACCAACAACAGATAACTCTTTACTGACAGCCGGATATACATATAGTTTCTAAAAACATAATTTTTGTTTTTGAGTGGTGAAAAGCTGCAATGTGGATTAAATGTTTTATCTATATTAAAGTTTTTGCCTGATAAGAAGTTTATTGTAACTAAGTTTTGTACTTTTGCAGCAAAATTCAAAATCGATTTACTTCACGACTAATTTATTCGGTAAAATGAGCGCACAAACTCCTTTTTTAGTGTTCTCCGGAACAAAATCCCGTTACCTCGCAGAAAAAATTTGCACCAGTCTAAACTGTCCTCTCGGACAAATGAATGTAGAGCATTACGCTGACGGGGAATTTTCCGTGTCTTACGAAGAATCCATTCGCGGAAGAGATGTATTTCTTGTTCAATCAACACTCCCAAATTCCGACAATCTGATGGAGTTGTTATTGATGATTGACGCAGCGAAAAGAGCCTCTGCTCACTCTATTATTGCGGTTATCCCATATTACGGATGGGCGCGGCAAGACAGGAAAGATAAACCGCGTGTTTCTATCGGCGCAAAACTCATTGCCGATATGCTGAGCACAGCCGGAATCAACCGGCTTATCACAATGGATTTACATGCCGACCAGATACAAGGCTTTTTCAATGTCCCGGTAGACCATTTATATGCTTCATCTGTTTTTCTAGATTACATAAAAAACTCGCTCCCGCTACATAACCTGGTGATTGCAACTCCCGACGTTGGCGGGACAAAAAGGGCCAGCAGTTATTCCAAATATTTAAGTTTGCCGATGGTGATATGCCATAAATCCCGTTTACGCGCCAACGAAGTGGCAGAAATGCGTATTATCGGCGATGTGGAAGGATTGGATGTTTTATTACTCGACGATATTGTTGATACGGCAGGAACGATTACAAAAGCGGCCGACCTGATGATGGCCAAGGGAGCAAACTCCGTCCGTGCGATTGCAAGCCATGCCGTAATGTCCAACCCGGCCTCTACGCGTATCTGCGATTCTGCCCTCACGGAAATGATTTTCACCGATTCGATCCCTTATCCGGGGATGTGCGAAAAAGTAAGGATCCTCTCTGTCGCCGATATGTTTGCCGAAGCCATTCGCCGCGTATGCAACGACGAATCTATCAGCTCGCTTTACGCCATTAAATAATCATACCGCTCCCGAAACAAAGGCGATGGTCTCTATCATACACAACGCCAAATTGTCCGGGAGCGATTCCTTGTATCTTTTCTGTTGATTCAATCCGGTAAAGGTCGCCGATACGACGGATTACTCCCGGTGTAAAATCAGGCGTATGTCTTATTTTAAAGGTTATTTCTTTTGCATCGGAAAACTCGCCCCACACATCTTCCGTGATAAAATCAAAACCTTGCAGATTGATTACTTTACCATATTGTGATTCGGGATCGTAACCGTTCGTTACATAAACGATATTACGTCTCACGTCTTTCTTTATCACAAACCAAGGACCGCCGCTTAATCCGAGCCCCTTTCGCTGTCCGATGGTATGAAACCAATAACCGTTATGTTTCCCTACCACGTTGTCGGTTTCCAGTTCAACGATTTTACCGGTACGTTTTCCCAGATATCGTTCAATAAAATCATTGTAATTTATCTTACCCAGAAAGCAGATACCCTGGCTGTCTTTGCGCATAGCGCTCGGTAGCTTCTGCTTCATAGCAATGTCGCGTACCTCGCTTTTTAGCAGATGCCCGATAGGAAACATTAGTTTCTTTATTTGCAGATTGGTGATTTGAGCCAAGAAATCGGTCTGGTCTTTCAATGCATCTTTCGCAGTCGAAAGCCAGACCTTACCATTTATTTCCGTTGTCGTGGCATAATGTCCGGTGGCAATCTTATCAAAATCCTTTCCCCACCGTTCTTCAAAACAGCCAAACTTGATATACTTATTACACATCATATCCGGATTGGGCGTAAGTCCCCGCTTTACGGAGTCGATGGTGTAACTCACTACTTTTTCCCAATATTCGTCGTGCAGCGAAACCACTTCAAAGCGGCAACCATACTTTCGTGCGATATAAGAAGTAATCTCAATATCCTCCTCCGAAGGGCAATCGATATATCCGGCTTTATCTTCCATACCTATTTTAATATAGAAAATAGTTGGGTCATAACCGGCTTCTTTTAATTGATGAACCACTACCGAACTATCCACCCCCCCTGATACTAACGCTGCAATCTCCATCTTACTGATTTTAGACCACAAAGATAATATCCACTAAATGATTTTACCTCATCGCCGTTGAATAAATATCCTATTGGGTTATTTGATAACTCACCTTGATGCTTTGTATGCCTGTGGAGATGATATATACGCCCCGACCCGGCAACGTTATGCTGTACTCAGGGACAGTAGACAGGCCGGCGTAGACCTGACGGCCTTGCATGTCGTAGACATAGAGGCGTTCGCCGGGGGTCAGGCCGCTGACGTGTAACATGCCACCGCCTGCATAGGCTTGCAGGGTGTTAACCGCAGAGGGTACGCCTTCGATCGAATTTACTCCGCTATCGTCGATATTTCCGAAACCGTTCCATCCTGCCGCCTGATAAACCTCCATCGTTCCGCCGGGTATAATTAGTCTGACTTTACTGAGGTCTACCGAGCCGAATGTGTCTGAAAATAAAGACGGGGGCTGCATCATTCTGGCTTCAACCGTACGTAGGGCCGTACAGCCGTAGAAAGCTCCGCCGCCTATATACGTAACTTCTGAGGGAATAATGACGGATACGAGGCTGGTACAGTCGGAGAAGACTGCGGCGCCGATGCTTGTCACACTCGTGGGGATAGTGACGGACGTCAGACTGCTGCAACCGGAGAAGGTGCTTGCCTCAATCACTGTGACGCCGTTGGAGATAGTAACAGACTCCATACTGCTGCACTCGTAAAAAGCCTGGCTGCCGATGCTCGTCACACTGTTGGGGATAGTAACGGAAGTCAGACCGCTGCACCCGTAGAAAGCACTGCTACCGATGCTTGTAACGCCGTTGGAGATAGTAACGGAGATCATCTTGCTGCACCCGTAGAAAGCGCTGCTACCAATGCTTGTAACACCGTTGGAGATAGTAACGGATGCCAGATTGCTACAACCATAGAAAGCGCTGCTGCCAATACTCGTCACACTACCCGGTATGACAACGGAAGTTATGCTCGCATCATCTTTAAACACATTGTTTGCAATGCTTTTTACTTCGTCAGGGATTACAATATCTCCTCCGGGACCGATATATCGCGTCAATACGCCGGCCTCATTGATCACAAAGCGGGTGGAAACATCTGTGTTCATCTCAATGCTTCCAAAACCCAGCCTTCCCCAACCAGCCGCCTGATAAGCCTCCAGTGTGCCGTCAGGTATAATTAATCTGACCTTACTCATGTCTACAGAACCAAACGCAGAAAGAGAATAATACATACTCGGAGGCTGTATCATTTTAGCTTCAACCGTACGAAGCGCTGTACAACCCTGAAAAGCATAGTTGCCGATAGATGCCACGCTAATCGGAATAGTAACGGAAACCAGGCTGATGCAACCTAAGAAAGCACTCTGACCGATTCTTGCCAGGCTAGCCGGCATTGAAACAGAAGTCAGATTGCTGCAACCAGAGAAAGCTTGGTTTCCGATAGTAGTCACGCTACCCGGTATGACAACAGATGTTATGCTCGTATTATTTTTAAATACATTTTCTGCAATGCTTTTTACCTCGTTCGGGATTACAATGTCTCCCCCAAGGCCGGCGTATTGTATCAATACGCCGGAGTCATCAATCACAAAACGGGTGGGAGTATTTGTGTTCATTTCAATGATTCCGAAAGCACCCCATCCTGCCGCCAAATAAGCCTCCAGTGTGCCGTTGGGTATAATCAATTTGACCTTACTAAGGTCTACTGAAGAAAACAGAGAAGATATACGAAAAGGTTCTATCATTTTTGCTTCAACCGTACGAAGCGCTGTACAACTCTGAAAAACATAGTTGCCGAGACTTGTTAACTTTTCGGGAATTATAACGGAAGTCAGGCTACTGCAATAAGAGAAAGCACGCTCACCAATACTTGTCACGCTACCCGGAATAGTAACGGAAGTCAGGCTACTGCAATAAGAGAAAGCACCCTCACCAATACTTGTCACGCCGTCAAGAATTATAATGGAAGTCAGGCTATTGCAGCCCGGGAACATCTGGAAGATACTTGTCACGCTACCGGGAATAGTAATGGAAGTCAGGCTACTGCAATAAGAGAAAGCCAAATGGCCAATACTTGTCACGCCGTCGGGAATTATAACGGAAGTCAGACCGCTACAACGCTCGAAAGCGTAGTTAGCAATACTTGTCACACTATTTGGGATAGTAATAGAAGTCAGGCTGCTGCAACGTGAGAAAGTATAGCTATCAATACTTGTCACACTATTTGGGATAGTAATGGAAGCCAGGCTACTGCAACTTGAGAAAGCATAGACTCCGATAGTAGTCACGCTGTTTGGAATAGTAACAGAAGTCAGATTACTGCAACCAGCGAAAGCATTCCCGGAGATACTTGTCACCGTATATGTTACACTTCCATTAGTAACGGTTGACGGGATAGTGATATCTCCTCTCATACTGACAATGTTGTTGCCAGCAGAAACGGAAACCGTATTACCGTCGGTATTTACACTATAGCGTAATTCGCCAATCACAAAACTTTGCGCCTGGGCGGTGACGGTGGTGAGAAGAAGGGTGACGAGGAGGAGTAATGCTTTATTGCGGAAGATGGGGGTGGCCTGGGGGGCCGGCTTGTCTTTGTGTGTAACTGTTTTCATGTTTATTTCTTGTTATTTGATTGTTTGATTGCATTACTATATGGTGTTTCCATAATTGTATACGAGTTAACCACCAGCATAAGGTTCTCAAAATTAATAATAAAAAATTAAATTCCGCCCAATTTATTGAGTTACTTCAATAATCCGGGCATTTTCTGTCTTAACTTTGATGTCAATATTGTAATATCAATATAAGAAATTATAATTATCTTTGTGTGAATACCATAATCAAATTAGCGTCATTGATTGTTAAAACATAAAGGGATATGAAAAGAATAATTGTCTTATTTGTACTTGTAATAGCTATAGCCGGCTGTACAGACAAACAAAAAACAGCAAAAGAAAATATGAACAAACAGGAATTTAATTATGTGGCAGACCAATTTGCCGATTTACAGATACTGCGTTATCAGGTACCAGGGTTTGAAACTCTCTCTCTAAAACAAAAACAATTGCTTTATCACCTGTCGGAAGCAGCGCTAATGGGTAGGGATATATTATACGACCAAAACAACCGTTACAACCTGGCCATCCGGCGATTGCTTGAGGCCGTCTACCAGGATTACCAGGGCGACCGGAACAATGCACAGTTCAAAGCGCTCGAAGTCTACCTGAAGCGTATCTGGTTTTCAAACGGAATTCATCATCATTACGGAGAAGATAAGTTCAAGCCGGGATTCTCGCCGGAGTTTCTAGACGATTGCATACGTAAGATACATACAGACAGGCTTCCGCTTCGTATCGGACAAACGGCAGAACAGTTTATGATGGACGTTTTTCCGGTGATATTCGATCCGGCAGTCATGCCTAAAAAGACGGTTCAAAGCGGCAATCAGGATTTGATTTTAGCCTCTTCCAATCACTATTATGCCGGAGGAATTACCCAAAAAGAAGTAGAAGACTTTTACGCAAAAATGGCGGATCCAAACGATGCCACCCCTATATCGTATGGCCTAAACAGCCGTCTGGTAAAGGAGAAAGACGGAACAATCGTAGAGAAGGTATGGAAAGTGGGAGGCTTGTACACCCAGGCTATCGAAAAGATTGTAAGCGAACTGGGAAAAGCGATTCTTTATACTGAAAACGACAAACAAAAAGCCGTTATCGAAAAGCTTATCGAATACTATAGAACAGGCGATTTAAAAACATTCGACGAATATGCAATCCTTTGGGTAGAAGATACAACTTCGGATGTAGATTTTGTGAATGGTTTTACCGAAACGTACGGCGATCCGCTCGGCATAAAAGCCAGTTGGGAATCTACCGTTAATTTTATCAATAAAGAAGCCACCAAACGGACAAAAGTTATCAGCGACAACGCCCAATGGTTTGAGAATCATTCGCCGATAGACGACCGCTTTAAAAAGAAAGAAGTAAAAGGTGTAAGCGCCAAAGTAATCACCGTTTCCATGTTGGGTGGCGATTGTTATCCGGCCACTCCGATAGGTATTAACCTGCCGAATGCAGATTGGATTCGCCGGGATCACGGCTCCAAATCGGTAACCATTGAAAATATCACGGAAGCATACGACAGGGCTTCACAGGGAAACGGATTTAACGAAGAGTTCATTTGGAGCGACACAGAACGGGAGGCCATTAAAAAATACGGCTTTATTACAGACAACCTGCATACAGACCTGCACGAATGTCTCGGACATGGTTCGGGAATCATCCTTCCGGGCGTAGATCCCAATGCCTTAAAAGCCTATAGCTCTACACTGGAAGAAACACGCGCCGACTTATTCGGCCTCTATTACCTGGCCGATCCGAAATTAACGGAATTAGGATTAACGCCAGACGCCGACGCTTACAAAGCCGAATATTACAAGTACATGATGAATGGTTTGATAACGCAGTTGGTACGTATCGAGCCGGGCAAAGATATAGAAGAATCGCATATGCGCAACCGGCAGTTGATCGCCCGGTGGGTATACGAAAAAGGAAAAGACGGCCACGTGGTTTCGTTCGAAAAGAAAGACGGCAAAACCTATGTCCGTATAAACAATTATCCTGCCCTGCGTGAATTATTCGGCGCCTTACTTGCCGAAGTGCAACGTATTAAAAGCGAAGGCGACTTCAAAGCCGGGCAGCAATTGGTAGAAGATTATGCCGTAAAGGTAGACCGTCCGCTACATACGGAAGTCCTCGAAAGATATGCCCGGCTAAACCTGTCGCCCTACAAAGGCTTCGTCAATCCGGTGATGAAAGAAATCAGAAATACCGCCGGCGAAGTGACGGACGTCATACTCGACTATACCGAAGGATACACCGAACAAATGCTCCGTTACAGCAAAGACTATTCTTTCCTGCCGGCGTACAACTAAAAAATTTATGGTAGGCTCTGCATCTGTCCATTATACTACATTTGAACAATTGTTTGCTGCTTATTACGGAAGATTCGTCCGTTTTGCCGATACGTATGTACGCAACCGGGCTGTGGCCGAAGATTTCACTACGGAAGCCTTCATGCATTATTGGGAGCATCGCGATTCGTTGGACGCAGACCTGAATGTACCGGCCTACATCCTGACAATCATAAAAAACAAAAGCCTGAATTATCTGGAACACTTACAGGTTCGCGAAGCAACTGCCGAGAAAATACGCGGCCATGCCGAATGGGAGTTGCATACGCGAATCACCACCTTAGAAGCGTGCAACCCCGACGAACTATTCGCCGCCGAAGTAATGGAAATCGTCACCAAAGCCTTAGCCTCCATGCCCGAAAAAACCCGGGAAATCTTCGAACTAAGCCGCTTCCAGAATAAATCATACAAAGAAATCGCTTCCCAACTGGGTCTCTCGGAAAAAAGCATCGAGTTCCACATCTCCAAATCAATCAAACTACTGAGAGAGAAACTGAAAGACTACCTCTTGGTGTATTTCTTTTTATAGATAGCGGGATGGCTTTGTGCAATGCGGAATAACGCCGCAATGCGTTGAAGTTCTATATCCCCGCAAGCGAAGCACTAATCAATTCCCTTCCTCAACTATTCTCCGCATTTTTGGATTCCGGTTATCTTTAATCTCACAATTTTAAGCCACGCGAATAAAAAACCACATTCCTCTTTAGGGGGATTTCTTTCTGAACTGTTATTGGTATGGAAAGGAGATACTCCTGCTATAAGAATGTATGAAGAAAGAAATACTTTATAAGTTTTTTGAAGGCCTTGCTTCCCGGGAGGAAGAGCAGCAAATCCGGAACTGGATGGAAGCTTCTCCGGAGAATGAACAAACCTTGTACAAAGAACGTAAGTTATTTGATGCTATTACTTTACTTGCACAAACAAGCCGTAAGAAAAACAGTAGTCGCCAACGTAATAGGGTGATGGAATGGCTGAAAATAGCCGCGGTTGTTTTGGTAACGGCAGGCGTTGGCGCTCTCTATATGAATTACCGCGAATCGTCTGTTTCCGTAGCGATGCAGTCTGTCACCGTCCCGGCCGGGCAACGGGTGAATATTTCATTGCCGGACGGAACGAATGTATGGCTGAATGCCCGGTCGGAACTGAGATACCCGGTTTCCTTCAACCAAAAGGAACGCCGCCTGTACCTCGATGGGGAAGCCTATTTTGAAGTAAAGGAAGATAAGGAAAAACCCTTTATTGTCAGCGCCAACCAAGGCAGCGTGGAGGCATTGGGGACGGCATTCAATCTGGAAGCCTACAGCGAAAAAGGCAGTTTTTCAACAACACTGATGAACGGGCGTGTACGGGTTTCGTCTTCGGACGGCAAAGAAGCCACCTATCTCTCGCCCGATAGTAAAGCGGTCTTAAAGGACAATAAATTTACGATTGAAAAGGTAGACGATTATACCGAATACCGCTGGATAGAGGGGCTGATCTGCTTCAGAAACGAACCGTTCACCGAAATCATGAAATCATTCGAGAAGTATTACGGTGCAACGATAGAAGTGCAAAATCAGGAAGTACAGAAGTATACGTACACCGGAAAATTCAGGCATACCGACGGCCTCGATTACGCCTTACGGGTATTGCAGAGGGACATCCATTTTACCTTTTCACGCGACGACGAGAATCATATTATTTATATCGAATAAAATAAATAGAGAGAAGAGAACCCAGTTTGTTAACTACAAAAACGTATTGCCTATGATAAAACAAAGAAGCGTCTGAAAAGAAATGCCGGTAAGCGCACCACCGCCTACCAGCATCCATAATTAACACAATTTAAAAAATAAACCGTATTAATTTTCAAAACATTACAAAGATATGGAAAATAAATCTTTGTCGAGAGGATATTGTTGGAAAAATCCGCGACTAACTCAAATCTTCAGAATTATGCGACTAACCACATTTCTACTAATGATCAGTA
>JAISDJ010000251.1 GCA_031264865.1 Tannerellaceae bacterium
GAAACTTGTTCCAGGGCAATACAATTCGCAAATGCTTCTCTATGAATATATAAAGAACAGTAGGAATCAGGAGGTGCTTCTGGAATTTCAATAGATACTAAGGATGTACAATTTTTAAACGCTTCTTCTTTGATGGAATCGATACTATAAGGTAGCTTTACAGTTTCTAATGAGGTACAATTTCGAAATGCGTTTTCGTAAACCGTAAACATCCAATTATCAGGTACGATAACCGATTTTATCATTTGGTTATTCTCAAAAGCACCTACATATTCACCATCCTTAGTCAGATATCCTGATATACCATATACCATTTTCCCATTAATTTTTTCCGGTATGATCACATTCTCTTCAGAACCTGTGTATTCTTTAATATTGACACCACCACTATTAGACTCCGTTTTAAAATCTTTATTTCCGCAACCTATAAACAATATGACAGCAAAAAGCATAGCTATAAAAACCATTACCTTATTCATCTTTTCCTCCTTTTATGGGGCTACCTAGTTCCCACAAGATGGCCGAGGTATACCTGACAGATTCGCCTATATTGGTTCCAACCGGGAATATTATAGCCGTTTTTGGCTCATTGTGCAAGGGTTTTTTAAGAAAAAAGAGTATCGTGGGTATATGAGACACCATTGCAAGCCGGGGCGGGGCCTACTCCTCTTTTAAAGCCACAAATAATTAACCTATATTTTGCTTATATATTATGAAGTAATGCCAGGAATATGTTTTAGTGAGTAGAGAGTCATGCCCTCTACTCACTAAATATTTTACCGTGTACCGAATAAATTATGGGTAACTGTTTGATATTCAACGAATTCACTCCTGTAGGCTAGAAGTGCAAGACAAAGGCAATAGGCGGTTCTAAGTATCCATTCACGTCTTAATATAGGGTCTACATCATCACCTTTGAATGTGATATCGTAAAGATAACTTATTAGGGCATCGGTATTCTTCATGTAGATTATCACATTACTAAATTTATTATCGATTGCATTACAGTAATTGTTAATACTATAAATGCGCCGCGAAGGAGTTAAGTAAGGATATCCCTCTATGTCATACATGAAACAGGTGTAATTAATAATACTCTTTGGATATTGTACAAGATGATTTGCCCGCATATGGACAATAATGTTTTGACAGAATAATTTAAAGGAATCAAAGTGTTTCTTCTCTTCGTTTGGAGAAAACTGTGATATTTCATAAAGCCTTGTAACTAAATCACACACGTCCTTATCGATGTGTTCAATTATGAAATTTTTATCAGTGTATTCTGGGTGGGGGTGAGTGGTAAGATACTTAATAACAAATGTTTGCTGTTCTTCTGAGTCCCCGTCGATATCTCCTGACATTATTAACCTATCCAAAATATCATGTCGTTCTTCTTTCAAGAATGAATCGTTATCCTTATTTCCTAAAATATCAGTTTCTTTTACCTGTTGTTTATATCTACTGATAATTGAATTAATAAAAGACGTTAGCTCATAAACTTTGTTTTTATAAGCAGAGAAAATTTCATTTTGAGGAGGTTTTTCTTCAGTGCTAAGACTTTTACATTTCTTAAACAGATATTTAAAATAATCTGCCGGTAAAAATTTGTTATATAATCCAATACCAACCGGTAAATAACTGGTTATAGTATTGAACCCAATCAATTCCTCAGGAATAAGATCATGAAGCCGTATGGAATCTTCTTCGTCTGACGGTATTATCTGGTCTGGCATTTGATTGTTCCCCTTTAAAAATAATACATTTTAAAATATGTCCCATTAAAATGTTTTTAAAATTTGTTGTAAAAAATAAATATCGTCATTACATAATCATGTGATTACTTACACAAGAATAGGTTGTGTAATTGTTTTTAAATTATATCTTAAGGAGAAGTTCATGGAACAAGTGACAAATCTCGAATCAAATGAAGTAAAACAGCAGCGGCCCACTAGACGGTTTGGGAACCATATTCCAAATAAATACTCTGTGATTAATCCGGCAGAAAATCCTGTCTTCAATCAATTTGCAAATATCGCCGGACTTGATATCTCGTTGGGAGCAAGCATAAGTTTCTATATAAATAAGCTTGACCACAACCAGTTCTCTGAATTGTTGGAAACGCTTCCTGATACGAATGCCAAAAAACAATTCTCAAAGCCCCAGCAGAGGAATAGACCCCTAAACTGGCTATATGCCATCTCCTTTGCGTCCCAGGGGAAGAAGCCCTGTGTCACTTTGTCAAAATCGATTGAAACTTACAATGGATTTGAGATAGACAAAGACGGAAAGAGGATTATCACTTTCGGATACACAGACCTCACATTCGATTTCTCTAAGCTTCCTCTCGTTAAGGCCGAGGATGGGGCTCCCGCATATCCGTATGGTATTATGTTCTTCTCGGATATCTACAACGATTATGACAATTACAATGCGGTTATATCCTGTATTCCTGATAGGAAAAATGACATTTCCCGCTGTAATTTTATAAGACCCGTTGACTTCGACCACAGAGGCCCCCTCCATTGTAGTGGAAAGTTCAAAATGAACGGAAACTACATCATCTTTTATGTAGCAAACGAAATCGAAAAACAAGAGGATACCTTCCTTCCGGATGTAACTATCATTAATATCCCGGTCACTGTTTTTCGTGATCACAAGCAGGGATACGTCATTAAGGAAACGGATGTCTGTAACATAAAGAAAAGAAGTACCTGTGTAGTCAGCTTTGTCGAGCACATCATCGATATCTTCAAATTCTACGGTGTAACCAATGTACAATTCATTGGAGAGATAATCCATGCCTTTGGCTATGATCCTTTGGAGTATAATTATCCGCCTAGCCTTGGGGACGAGAGGTCTTATTACTATGGCGGGAATAAAGTCCATATGGGTAGTAAGGAAAACAATTCCCGGCATAACAAACCCTTTATGATGAGAGGCAATAATATCTTTAATTACCTCGACGAGGTTAACAAGAAAGATAACGCCAAAATTATCCTTCCGGCTCCCACTGAAGACACTTCTTCAGAAGCAAGAAATAAGAAGTTTGATAAGAAGGGAAAAGGTACTAAACGACCACCGCCTAAAGGCGGCGGGTTTCTGTAGCGGCTGAAAGCCGCTTTGAGGCTAAAGCCT
>JAISDJ010000255.1 GCA_031264865.1 Tannerellaceae bacterium
CCTGATAAAGGCGAGATATTATTTTGAGGTGTTACGTGAAAATCTTTAGAAGATACCAATAGCTTTAATCATAGCAGGATTGCTGGCAATGGCATTTATGGGTTTCGGGGAATAGTGAAATAATTTATTATGTTGTGCCCCCATGGAATACCGAAACAATTTATCATTGAATGGGCATTCCATGTTGAAATGGGCGCAACCATAACGACGGCATGAAACTTTTTCACGCCTGTGACATTGTAGCTGTCAAGATTCGTGTTTCAGCAAACGTATAATCTCGTTCTTGTTGTCAAGTACATCTTTCAAGTGTGCAACTTCTTTTTTCAGCAGAATATTTTCAACCTCCAAACTCGAAGAAACACTGTCTTTTGTAGCCTTGACATCGGGCTCCATTAAAAAATCAAATATTGAAACTTCCAGGCATTTTGCGATCTGATCCAAACGCAGGATAGACGGGTTTGTCTTTCCTCTTTCAATTTTTGAATACGCTGTAATCGAGATGCCTAATTCGTTAGCAATACTCTCTTGATTCAACCCTTTGCTTACTCGTGTCACCCTAATGTTAGTACCTATATGATGTAAATCCATAAACTAAATTAGATGTCCTCCTCCTCATACTTTAAGTGTTAATACTAAATAAATCATGCAAAACTACGAATAATATTTCATTATCATACCAAATCGACGGTTAAAATTATTCCAATCTCCGGTTGCTATTTTTTCATTTTTTCAACTTTAAACTTGTATGGACGTGAAGGACTTGAAATTTTGCTTCAGAAAATGATGAAAAATATGCCAAAATTGGAGGTTTTTGAGGGGTGAAAAACTTAAATTTCGGACGGTTTTTCGGGCTTTATAAGGCCTTGTATGGAGGTCGAAAAATCGAAAACCAAGGCTGCTCATCTCAAAAATCAGAAACACTTCATCCGATACCGCTTTACGGGATATAGAGGATTTAATCGAAAAAGGAGGTTTAAACAGGGCGACGCCGGCGGATGCGGCGCTCACTTCACATTGATTTATTGACCTTGGAGCAGTATTTGCAAAATTGCCGGCGTGTCCCTCAATAAATTTTTTGTTTTAAAATTCAGGATAAATACACTAATAATCAGCTTATAGCACAGGGAGACGATATTTATTTTCATCATAATTTTTATCAATATGCACGTAGATTAAATTTTTTTGTAACTTTGCCGCATATTAATTTTTTGTTTACATGTAATAGATTTAGAATATTTTATGAAAAGAAAGCTAAGAATGGGAATGGTTGGCGGAGGAAACAACGCCTTTATAGGCGCTATACATCGTATGGCGGCTGGTTTGGACAACCAAATTGAATTGGTATGCGGTTGTTTTAGTAGAAATCCTGAAATATCCCTGGATTCGGGGAAATCGTATTATCTTCCTGAAAGCAGGATATATAATACGTATCAGGAAATGATTGAGAAAGAAGCGCGATTGCCGGAATGTGAACGAATGGATTTTGTTGCGATTGTAACTCCAAACGTTGATCACTATGGGCCTGCGATTCTTGCGCTTGAAAACGGGTTTCATGTCGTACTGGATAAACCTATGACTTTCAACCTCGAAGAAGCGGAGAAACTGAAAGCCAAAGTCGACGAAACCGGTCTGGTTTTGGCGCTCACTCATGTATATTCGGCTTATCCTGCCGTTAAGGAAGCGAAAGCCCGTTTTGCAAGAGGCGATTTCGGAAAAATCCGGAAAATCTATGTCGAATATCCGCAGGGATGGCTTTCGAAAAGGATTGAGCTTGAAGGCGGAAACAATGCGGGATGGCGTACAGACCCCAAACGTTCGGGCAAAGCCGGCGGAATGGGAGACATCGGCACTCATGCATGGCATCTGTCCGAGTATATAAGCGGATTGAAAGTAACCGAATTATGCGCTGAAATAAAAGCCTTTGTCCCGGGACGTCCAATAGACGACGACGGCGCCGCTTTGCTGAGGTACGACAATGGCGCTACAGGCGTGCTTATTGCAAGTCAGGTGGCTGTGGGAGACGCCAACGCAATCAAGATACGTGTGTATGGAGAAGAAGGCGGTATCGAATGGGCGCAGGAAAATCCGAATACCCTGATAGTTAAGTGGGGCAACAAACCGGCGGAAATATATTCCGTTGGCAGTAACACTTTCCTTACTCCGGAAGCGCTGTACTACACGCGTACTCCGGCAGGTCATCCGGAAGGATTTATCGAAGCATTTGCCAACATTTACCGTAATTTTGCCTGCACTGTTCAGGCAAAAATCGCGGGCGAAGAGCCTAAACCCGAATGGCTGGATTTTCCGACGGTTAACGATGGACTTAGAGGAATGCAGTTCATAGAAACTGTCGTGAAGTCCGGATATGAAAATGAAACCAAATGGATTAAATGGATAGAATAACTGCCTGAAAACTTCAAACCAACGATCTTGGAACTCAATGACCCCGAACAGGCAAATGCCGTTCGGGGTTCCTCGTTGGAAAAATCCGGCAAGCCATAGTTGCCAAATTCGGAAACCGCTGGATATTGCCGAAAACACTTCGTGCAAACACTTTATATCTGCGCTCTCGCTATCGTTTACCGATCGAAATTGTTATAAAAGTCAAGGACAGCGGGATAAATAGTAGGTTTATAGACCGTTGTAAAAAGGATAAAATTACCTGCATACAAAACTATCGAAAAGGCGTTCTTGACAATCAATTGAAGGATAAATTAGCGGATAAATTAAGAACAACGCTGTTTCAAGAGCTAAATCGTTACCGAAGTTCTCCAATCCATCTACGAATGTTTACCGGTTTATCGAAGAATTAGACAGGATACAACGTAAAACAGAAAAACAGAAAAAAATCAATTGGATACCGGGAAAAATCTTACCTTTGCACGTTTTTTAAGTGGAATTTATATTAAATATAACTATGCAAACACCCGGTAGAATAAGGATTTCCGAAGTACTGAAATCCAGGGAAACAGGAAAAGAATTTACCCTTAAAGGTTGGGTTCGCACGAAACGTGCCAATAAGAATGTGGCGTTTATTGCCATCAACGACGGTTCTACTATAAACAATCTGCAACTTGTTGTGGATGTTCCCAATTTCGACGAAGAACTGTTGAAACAGATTACAACAGGTTCGTGCATAAAGGCGGACGGCGTTCTGGTGGAATCGAAAGGAAGCGGGCAGCCTGTCGAGATACAGGTTTCCGGTATCGAACTGTATGGAACGGCAAGCGCCGAAAGCTATCCCCTGCAGAAAAAGGGACATACAATGGAATTTCTGAGGGAAATAGCGCATCTCCGCCCGAGGACAAATACCTTTGGAGCGATTTTAAGAATACGGCACTCAATGGCATACGCCATCCACAAATATTTTAACGACAACGGATTCTATTATCTGCATACTCCAATAATAACCGCTTCCGAC
>JAISDJ010000292.1 GCA_031264865.1 Tannerellaceae bacterium
CGTCCTGTATTTCTTTACTAAATCCTCCGTACGGAGCACCATCTGTTGTTTGTCGGCCATATAACCCATAAATTTGGTGCAAAGAAACGGAATTATTTCTGTATACCCGTAAAATAGCATGGGAAGAATGTCCTACATTTTAATAATAAAACCAAAAATCACTCAAATAATAAAGATTTATTCCCTGATATTTATATCTTTGTAGCCATAGTTTTTTACCAATAACTTAGATATGGGATTTTTTAAATTCGGAAAACATCATTCTCAAACGTCATCAAATACAGAAAAAGAGCCTGCAACGGAAAGGCCTTTACACATAGAAACGCCTGTTACGCCTCCCGTACAAAAGGAAATACCCACCCCCGTGGCCTCTTCGCCTCCTAAAAAGAAAAAAGAGGAAGAGGATGTGGCGGATTTCTTTACCGTCAATATATACGACATGTTTAAATACGAACCGGTATCCGTACGGAAAGGCAAAGGCGCCAACGGCCATCCGGTAGAAATATTCGAACTGGAGCTTCCCGAATTAGAATTGTCTGCTTTCTTCAAAGTAGAGATTCACCAATACGAAAATAAACGGTACGACCTGGTCTTCATCAGTAAGACAAATGAAGCCGGCGACCGTTTGAAGCAATTTATCGACTTCTCCGGCAAAGCGTTCGGTCCCGACTTTATGCAGAAAGGAAACTTTAATGCCAACGACTTACGCGATACCGCCCTCGGCGTATTCTCCCGTATCTGGTACAACAAAGTGCGCATAGAAAACGCATCCTTCACCCTCACCCTGACCCTCTACGGCATAACTCCGGAGAGATAAGCTACGCGGGCTTTATCTTATTTATCGCTTCCCGGAATTCGAAAATAATATCATCTATATTTTCGAGGCCAACGGATATTCTTACAAGGCCTTTCGATATAGCTGCTTTTTTCAACTCTTCGTCTGTAAATGAACGGTGAGAAGTCTTTGCAGGATATGAAGTTGTGGTAGATACTCCGCCCAGACTGGGTGCAAACTTTATTGTTTCCAGATTCCGGAACAGGGAATAAACGGCTTTCTCTCCTCCCGCAAGCTCAATACTAAGCATGCCTCCAAACAAATTGTTTTGAAAATTCTGGAGAGCAATGGCTTTCGTAGCGGATGATTCAAGTCCGGGATAATATACGTTAGACACAGAAGGGAGGCCCTCAAGATAGCAGGCTAATTTTTGTGCGTTTTGAGAATGTTGCTTTACTCTCAACTCCAGCGTCCTTAAACTCCGGACAAGCAACCAGGCGTCGAAAGGGCTTAACGTCGGCCCGTACAACAAGCCGGTAGCATATATTTTGTCAATCGTTTCTTTGTTTGAAACGATAATACCTGCCGTAACATCACTATGGCCGCACAAATATTTAGTGGCGCTATACACCACAATATCTGCACCTAATAATAAAGGTTGGCATATAACAGGGGTAGCAAAGGTATTATCTACGATCAGTTTTGCCTGGTGGGAATGGGCTATTTGTGCGATCTTCCGTAAATCCACGGCTTCCATTGTAGGATTCGAGATAGTTTCTACATAAACAACTTTTGTGTTTAATTTGAAATAAGGCGTAATATCATCGTTTACAACATCTACGAAGCTGACATCTACGCCAAACCTTACCAACTCGGTTTTAATAAATTGATAACTGCCTCCATAAAGTACATTCGCCGCAATAACGTGGTCGCCGGCTTTTATCTGGGAAATCAGGCTAAGAGCGATAGCCCCCATCCCGGAGGAATAGGCCAGCGCACGTTCTCCCTCTTCTATATTCGCCATTATTTCGGATAAGGCGTCGTGTACAGGGTTGCCGTTCCTTGTGTAAATATAACCGCCGGCTTCACCTTCATAGACGGCATCAAGGGATTCAACATCGTCGAACGAAAATACAGAAGTCATTACAATCGGTATGCTTTTGCTCCTTGATACGGATGAAGCATACTTTTCTCCGGAATGGATGAGTTTAGAGGCAAAGTGTTTCTTTTTCATTTTTTTGATCCATGATTACGAATATGTATCCAATCTGAATACTCTTCCGAATTTATTACGCTGTTTTTTTCTTTCAGATATTTTTCTTTATTCATTCCATATAGATTACGGTCTTCTCCGACAGGACAAACCTTAATACAGACTCCGCATGGATAGCAGTATTTTGATTTTAATTCCGCATGGTATTCCGCACACTTCCGTTTATCCATATCTGCAATCAGGTTCTTAGTAGAAGTGAAAGCCGATGTGGGGCAACATCTTTTGCATAGCAGGCATTTCATACATAATTCGGTTTCACATACGGCGTCCGGCTCTATTTCGGCGTCGGTAAAAACCGATACGAGCCGTACTCGCGGGCCATACTCTTTGGTAAGCAGGGTATGATTATAGCCGATTGTTCCAAGCCCGGCATATTTTCCGGCAAAGACATGAGAGAATGCCGCAGCAGGCTTGTTTATCAAAACAGTGATGTCTCCATATCCGTCACGCGGGAAAAATACGCCCCGGAAGCCCTTATTGTTGAGATGAAGCGCTAATTTATAAGCTATCTCATCTAATAACCTGTTGCTGGTAGTATATAATTCGGAATAAACAATGGAGGGCGTGGTATCCAGCATGGGAATAAAAACAGGCAAAGCCAGAACGATAACAGTCCGGGTATGTGGAAATACATGCTGAGGGAAATAGCAGGCAGGCATTTCGTTATATTCAGCCCATCGCCCTGCCGGTGCAAAGCCAATGAGGCGGACTCCATACGATCCGGCTTTAGCAATGAGCTGTTTTTTCAGGTTTATGCCTGTACGTTTTGCCATATCGTTACCAGCCTTTTACGGCTCCTCCTTTAAATACTTCAGCGGCTACTTTTTCTACTTCGCCCGACTGATATGCCTGCACAAATCTTTTTACCTTTTCTTCTTCTTTATTGTCTTCCCGTGTGACAATCAGATTGACATAAGGAGAATCTTCGTCTTCGGCAAACACGCCGTCCCGGAGCAATAATCCTGCCTGCCCTGCAAAATTATTGTTGATAATGGAAAGCGTAACCTTTGCATCATCCAACACTCTTGTCAGTTGGGGCGCTTCGAGTTCCAGTATTTCCAGTCTTTTCGGATTTTCAATAATATCCGGCAACCGGGGAGCCGTTACTCCGTCTTTCAATTTTATCAGCCCTGCTTTCCGCAGCAACAACAAGGCTCTGCTGCTATTGGCAAAATCGTTCGGTATCACCACGGTGCTTCCATCTTTCAATTCGCCTATTGTTTTTATTTTTCTTGAATAGGCTGCCATCGGATAAATAAACGTGTTGCCTACAATGGCAAACCGATACCCGCGGCGCAATACCTGTTCGTCGAGAAAAGGCTTGGTTTGAAAGACATTTGCATCTATATCCCCTTGTTCCAGCGATGTATTAGGCATTATGTAATCATTAAACTGAACCAGCTTTACTTCGAGCCCATATGTTTCTTTTGCTACTTTCCGGGCTGCTTCCGCTATTACATATTCCGGGCCGGCAGCCACTCCTATTGTAATATAGTTGGGGTCGTTACTTTCCCGGCTTCCGCACGATGCCAATAATAAAGTAAGAATTGATAGAACAATGATGCGAATTATTGTATTCATGTTCTTAACTGGATTTAAGGCCTGTATCGACCGGATAAAGATACATTTTTCCCGAAAAACAGCGCATTCGATAATATTCTTCCCGTACTTAACCAATACCCTCTGAATGTTGGAGATTCGCTAAATAGTATAATAGAACCCCTGCCTTTGTCTTCGAAAACGACTAAAGGAGCATTTTTCAGTAATTGCTGGTTGTCTTTGGTCAGATAACCGCTTATTTGAGGTTTATCCGTCAATTGCAATACCGTAGCATACTTACTCTTTGACCTTGGTAATTTATAATTTCCTGCTTTTATAGCATAAGTCTCTCTGGATAAGATTCCGAAAGCAAGAGGATTTGTTATATCTAAATCGGCTTCGAAAATAACCCCGCCGATACGTTGAGGCCCTTCATTCTCTCGTTGCGAAACATAATCGAGCCGTCTGTATTCATCTTTATCTTTATCGTGGGAAACGCTATCCGGTATAAACCCTGTGGCAATCTTATTATCGATTGCCCATTTTGATGCATTCCTGGTTGTAATAAGCGTTCCTCCATCTGCCACCCATTGTTGTAACCTGTCGATAAAATTGGAAGACAAAGAATTATAGTTGCCATCTGTTAGGATTATGGAAGTATAGTGATTTAAGTTTGTCCGGTCGGCAGAAGATATATTGATTTTAGTTAATGGTATATTCAATCTGTTTCCTAATAAGAACCAGGTTTCTCCCACCTCTGTCCAGTTTATACCATCTCCTACCAATGTTGCCACCACAGGTTTATCTATTTTGCGAATATTATTGCTCCCCAAATCTATGCCTGTGGTACTGGCACCGGATATAACGCCTAATATGCTGATATCAGTAAGTTCTGCAGCTTCTTTCACTATATTATATAGTTCATCGGATGAAATGTTTTGATATGCAACGGGGATAACAATTGCTCCCGTATTAAATTTATACGTGTTGCCTTCCGTTGTTACAGAGAAATCTTTGTAGGCGGCTTTTACCACAACACCTTTATCAAGTAGATAATATAAAGATTTAGGAGCTAAATAATCGGTATAATCGAATATATATGCGTAATCTGACTTTCGGCTGACGCCACCTTTTTTAACCGAAGGGAAACTTGCTACTTTAGCGCCCAGGCTTACCGGTCCTTTCACTTTTACAAAGGGAATACCATACCCATGAGCCGTACTCCAGGCTGTAATGTCCATGAAAATACTGTCTACAAAATTTGTATTTTCTTCAAATATGGCATTTACTATTCTATACTGTGGTTGAGAGAAAGGAATCACATAAGCGTTGCCCGGTTCAAACTCTTTTCCGTTTTGGGAAACCTTACCCGGCAACTCATATACATCAACTTTATGAGTAAGTAAATTATCAAGAAAAAGTTTGGTAAGGCTATTATCTTTCCTGTCTCCGAATACAACATACCTGTCGCCACTTTTATTCGCTAAAGAAAGTGCACTTGTGAAAAAATCTTTTTGATGTTTAAATAAGATATCCTTTTCTGCAACAGCAGCTTTAATCGCCACGAGGCTTGTTACTACATTGTCTTTTATATTGCGTGAGAACTTCCTGATCCCTACTTCGGTTTCAATTTCTATCCCAGACGAGCTGCCGACTTCAAGAGTTGTACCTACTCCCCCCTGAAAATCCGGATATGTAGAGCCATAGATAGGCGAAATGTTGTCAAAGTCTTCTTTCGTATAATAAAGCGATCCTATTTGATCTAAGGCCTGAGAATAATAGTTGGCCAACAATGGATTCAACACATTATACGTTTCTTCCGGAATTGTAGGGTTCCATGTACTGCGGGGAGGAGACGGTTCGAAATAATAAGTACTATTACTTCCCATCTCGTGATAGTCGGCATATATATTAGGATACCATTTATGATAGAAGTCAACACGAGCCTTACTTTCCACATGTACCAATGGAAACCAGTCGCGATTCAGGTCTGTCCAGAAGTGGTTTCCTCTGTGAGGGGTAAAACCTCCTGCATGTTCAATGTCACCAGGGTCTGATACCACAGGCGTTGATTTGAATGTATTAAAATAGGACGCAGCTCTGTCACGTCCATCAGGATTCAAGGCCGGTTCAACGAGCACAACGGTTTGTTCTAAATCCTTCAGTGTTTCAGGATTCGTAGATGCAACAAAATAATAAGCCGTTAATATGGCAGCTTCGGTTCCGGCAATTTCTCCGCCATGAACGTTATATCCGAGATGTACAATCACTTTCTGATCGGTATAGTTCGAAACAGATGTCTTCGGATCGGTAAGTTTGAGGTGATTCTGGCGGATACTTTCTATATTCGTCAGATTGTCCGGACTTGTGATGATGAGTACAATGTGTTCTCTGTTTTCATAAGTCTTTCCTATAATTTCAAGTTGCGCTCTGTCGGATAGTTTATCTAACAGTTTGTAATACTCTACAACTTTGTCGTATCTGGCTAATGAGCTACCGATAGGGAATCCGAAAAATTGTTCAGGAGTCGGGATAGACGAATTAAACTGATTATCTTTCCCGAAATAATAATTATTTTGGGAAAAAGAATTTAATACTGCGATCAATAGCAGCCAAGTAATAGTTAACTTTTTCATATTCTATTTTATTTATTAATATCCTGGATTTTGTTCAACATCGGGATCCGATAAAATGTCGGAAGCCGGTAGTGGGAATAGCCAATAGTCTGTCTTCGTCAGGCCAAGGACGGAACCTGTTCTTTTTGTCCTGTTCAGATCGAACCAACGATGAGGTTCAAAAGCAAACTCGATACTGTTTTCATCTTCAATAGCTTGAATGATTGCATTCTTATCAGGACGGTCAAAGTCAGGAATATCTGCCCTGTTCCGGATTTTATTTAAGTCAGACAGCGCTCCGGTTATATCAGGAGCTGTTTTTTTAATTCTGGCTTCAGCACGTATCAAATATAGCTCGGCAATGCGAATAACATAAGCAGGGTCGGTACTGGTTGATACGGTGTTGTATAAAACTCCATAGACGGAATTGTCGCTTCCTTGTATAATTTCTTTTCTTGTACCGCCTATGTTGGGGTCATTCAATTTGGCAATCAATGCATCTGATGGCTTTAAAGTATATTGTCCTCCCACGGTACTGGGATACCATAGGTTCCAATAACTGTTTTTATCATTTGATGTGAAAGTCAACTCAAATACAGACTCTGAAGATAAGAACGGCGATGTAAAAAATACGTTATACGGTTTTACTAATGTGTACTTGGCGCTGTTAATTACGAGGCTTGCATATGTTTCGGCATCAGCCCATTGTTCTCTATAAAGGTGAAGCCTGGCCTTCAAGGCTCTTGCGGCATTTTTTTGAGCTCTGTTGCGGGTTGTTGCATCGTCTTCAGGGAGCAACTCTTCGGCTTTTGTCAAATCGGCGAGTATCTGATCGTAAGTCTGGTCGAGAGTGCTTCTTCTTATGCCCGATAACATGCCTAAGTCTGTTGTCGGATTTAATTGAAGTTGTACTCCGCCCCACCCGCGGGCGAGATCAAAATAACCGAGAGCTCTTATAAAGTATGCTTCGCCCAGAATCTTATTCTTTTCAGCTTCGGAAAACAGAGGGTCGTTTACATTTCCGGTGGCTGCAATTATAGTGTTTGCCGAGTTAATTCCGGCATAAATAGTTTGATAAACATACACAGTGCCTGCATTATCGGGAGAAATCGCATTTTGGTCGAGCTGTAAATATTGGCTCAACGTTCCATTGTAAGAGACATTGTCTGCTGTTATTGTTCCCAATGTTATGTAATAATTGGAATAATAATCCTGAACCGAATTATAAGCCCCTATAATGGCTGCATTCGCCGTTTCTTCACTTGTTATTGCAATTGTGGAAGGTATTGAATTTGTAGGCGACAAACCTAAAAAATCCTCGCAGGCAGTGAACAATAAGGGCGATGAAATAATCGCTATAATCATTACGCTTTTAAATAACTTTTTCATTGTCTTTGTTTTTGTGAAAATTAAATATTAATTCTTTACTTAGAATGTAGCGTTCAACGTGAGCTGAACCGTACGGGGTTGGGGTACTGTTGCCCAATCATATCCGTATGTATTCTGACTGCTGCTTTGCGCATTTACTTCTGGGTCTAATCCCTTATATTTTGTAATGGTAAACAGGTTGGTTACAGAAGCAGTAACTCTGAGCCTGCTTAGTTGCAACGGCTTTATAACGGATTGAGGAAAATTGTAACTTATCGCCAGATTTTTAAGCCTGATAAACGATCCGTCACTTAAATACCGGCTACTCATATTGGCAACATTTCCTCCATAGTTGTTTGCCGAACTTCCATTGATTGTAGGATCGCCGCCATTATAAGTAGTCATCCGGGGAATATCTGTTATGTCACCGGCCTTTTGCCATCTCTCCAGTTGGCGTGGTATAAATCCGATATTATTCTGAGTTCCGCCATGTACCAGGAAGAAATCATGCATGCTAAGAATTTTGTTCCCTTGCTGAAAGTATACAAATAAGTTTAATGAGAAATCTTTATATGTAATCTCATTTGTAAGGCCTCCCGTGTAATTGGGTAATGCATTACCTACGATCTGCCTGTCTGCAGAAGTAATAAATCCATCTTTATTTACATCTTCATAAACAGCATTTCCTGTTTCGGGATCAACGTACAATTGTTTATACAGATAAAAAGAATTAATAGAATAACCTTCACGCAATATGGAAGCATTACGTCCTGAGGCTCCCAATGTAATGTCAGAGGCCAACTTTTCTATTTTATTCTTATTCCATGATATATTGAATTCGGTACTCCATTTGAAATCTTTTTTATTAATATTAGCCGATTGGATACCTAATTCTACACCACTGTTTCTTACCGCACCATAATTTTGAAGAAAAGAAGTAAAACCGGAGCGATAAGGAACAGGAACATTTAATAATAGGTCGTATGTATATTTATTGTAATAGTCGAAACTAAAACTAATTGCGTTTTTTAATATGGCAAAGTCAAAACCGAGATCTAACTGACGTGTGGTTTCCCATGTCAGGTCTGGATTCGCCAACTGAGAAGGGGCCGTGCCGGCAGCCTCTAAATAATTAGATCCGGCCGACCATAATCCCAAAGCAGCGTATGAACCTATTCCATTTTGATTTCCCGAATAGCCGAAACTACCTCTGAATTTGAGAGCATCAAAGACATTTATGTTTTTTATAAAACGTTCCTGACTTGCATCCCAGGTAAGTCCGATAGAAGGAAAGTAACCCCAACGCTTATTTTTCCCAAACTTAGAGGAAGCATCCGCTCTCAGATTTCCGTCTATTGTATATCTATTATTAAATGTATAGCTGGTTTTTCCAAAAAATGACAGTAGCCTGCTTTCTGATTTAGATGCCGAACCTGATTTCGTAGCTGCAACAGAAATATCCTTTAAGTCATTTGTGGCAAAGCCTTGTCCTGATGCACGGGTGTATTCTTCTTGTACGGAATTGACTGTATTTCCAAGTAAAACGCTGAGTGCATGCTTTTCTTTAACTATTTTATTATAAGTGAGTAATTGTTCTGCTGCATAAACACTATTTTTAGCCTTGTATGAAGTTGCAGCACCATTGGTTGATACACCAGCACTGATAAACGTGTCTTCATAGTTGTTTTCGGCCAGGTCGATATTATCTAAACTCCAGCTTGAACGAAATTTAAGTCCTTCGAGAAGATTATATTCTAAGAATAAGTTCCCGATAGTTCTCCATGTAACGGCATTATTGTCGAGATGATTTATCAATGCAAGATGATTGTCAAAACTTCCATACCTGGCATAGCTACCATCTTCATTATAGACAGGCAGATAGGAACGAACGAATATCGCCGAATTAATGACTCCTTTCGGATTATTATCATTACTACTTACATTACGGTACACTTGGCTCAAATTTATACTTGTTCCTATTTTCAACTTACTTGTAAGGTTATTGTCATAATTGAACCGCCCCGAATAGCGTTCAAAGTCGGATGGTTTAACAATAGATTCCTGCCTGGTGTATCCTAAGCCAACATAATAGGTACTATTGGAATTCCCCCCTTGTGCCGAGATTTCATAAGTAGATAACGCTGCGGTCCTGAACAAATCACTATTTCGATCGTAAGTAGGCATGCTCAATGGGTCGGCAACAGGCAATGTTATAGTAGAGGGGTCTTGCCCTCTGTCAATAGCTGTATTGTAAGCTGCTTCATTGGCTAATATAGCCGTTTCAGGTCCTGTCGTAGATTGGAATTTCTTAATCGCGTTAGCCCAACCATGAGAAAGGGATAGCGATATCTTCGCTTTTGTATTTTGCTTGCCTCTTTTCGTGGTAATGATAACTACACCATTGGCGCCCAGGGAGCCATATATTGCTGTTGCATTTGCATCTTTAAGCACAGTAATATTTTCAATATCCGATGGGTTTATGTCCGATAGTGGATTGTATTGTATTTGCCCCCCCATATTTGTAGATATGGGGTTACCGTTACTAATAAATACGCCATCAACAATATACAGCGGATCCACCCCTGCATTGATAGAGTTACTACCTCTTACACGGAAGGCAGTGCCGCCTCCCGGAACACCGGTATTTGATGAAATTTGTACTCCCGGAATTTTTCCTTGTAGTAGTTGGTCAAATCCGGAAACGGCAGTCTCCCTGATACCTTCAGAGAGATTTAGCGATGTTATGGATCCACTGACAGATCTCCGCTGTTGTGAAGTATAACCTGTTATAACAACTTCGTCAAGAAGGTTTAAGTCTTCACTTAAAGATATGATAACTGGTTCTTCCGCATCATAAACATCTATTTCCTGAGATCTGTATCCTATCAGTCTTACAGATAACGTAACCGGCAGATCTTTTGTTATTTGTAAGGTAAAAGTTCCGTTTACATCCGTTGATGTTCCGTTCGTTGTCGATTTCAGAATTACAGAAGCGCCTGCTATGGGTTCTTCTGTGGTTGCATCTACCACTGAGCCTTTTATGATCGTCTGAGCGTGTAGCTCAGCTGTAGATAATATCAATAATCCTAAAAAAACATAAAAACATTTTATATCACATAGGAATTGATAGCTACTTCTAAATAAATCAGATATATTTGTCATATTCTATTTTTTTATTGAACACTTCCAATACCAATTGCCGTCGGAGGAGGAAGTGTTTCTTATTTGTAAAAAATCAAGATTTTCTTTTTATATACAATTATGGAGTCTTGTTTATACAAGATTATCAATCGGTTTATTTTTATTTACCGGCTTCGTACGTAAGTAAGAATAGAAGGAAGAATTGTCAACAACAGCAATACATTCGTGCCAAAGAGGAAGGAGTTGTGTGGGGCAGGTCTGATGAAAGGAAACGATAAAAGCTAAAGGAGCGGGACAACCCATACTGTCGTCTGTATTCTCCCTGCGGATAATGGTAATCCCTGAAAAGAGAATATACCTGTAATAGATTTTTCATGATCTGTTTGATATTTTAGTTTAACTTATATAACAGCTACAAAACTATAGGACTTTCATTTAACTGCAAATACCATATTTATGGTATTTGTAATTAAATCCTTATGGATAATTTTGTACGATAATGATTGAACTGAAAAATATAACGAAGGGTTTCTCCGAAAAAGGCGTATCTTCCATTGTCTTGTCCGACATATCCCTTACAGTTCCTAAAGGTAAAATATTCGGCATAATAGGCGAATCGGGTGCAGGGAAAAGTACATTGATCCGTTGTATCAATCTATTGGAACGGCCTACATCCGGCGAGGTGTATATCGATGGACAAAATATGATGGCTTTATCTCCGTCGGCATTGGCTATTGCACGCCGGAACATAGGAATGATATTTCAGCATTTCAACTTATTGTCTTCGGCAACTGTTTTTGAAAATGTGGCGTTTCCTTTGAAGTTGGGCAAACTACCCAAAGACGCTGTAAGAAAGAGAGTGTTGGAATTGTTGAATCTTGTGGGGCTCGAAAACAAAACGGATAATTATCCGGCAAAGCTTTCGGGAGGGCAGAAACAAAGGGTAGCCATTGCACGGGCTTTAGCCAATAATCCTGAAATACTTCTTTGTGACGAAGCTACAAGCGCTTTAGACCCAGCTACTACTGATTCTATTCTTTCGCTGTTGAAAAGCATCAATAGAAAAATGAATATTACAATCTTATTGATTACGCATGAGATGGAGGTAGTGAAAACAATCTGTGATGAAGTGGCCGTCCTGAATAAAGGAAAGCTGATAGAGCAGGGCGTCATTTCCGAAATATTTTCACACCCCCGGCATGAATTAACCAAGCGTTTTATAAATAAAACATACAAGTAAACGGAGGCGGAATATGTCTGATGGGATTATCAATTTATTTTTAACGGGTACATGGGAAACAATAATTATGACTTTTGTATCAGGTTTTTTTAGTTTTCTTATCGGATTACCTCTTGGCGCATTACTTTATATAACACGTAAAGGGCAGATAAAGGAAAATATACTTTTCTACAATCTGTTATCAGGGCTTGTAAATATTTTCAGAGCAATACCTTTTATTATCCTTATTGTTTGGATGATTCCTTTTACACGGGCATTAGCCGGGACTTCAATCGGCGTTTCGGCAGCTATTGTTCCTTTGAGTGTAGGCGCAGCGCCATTCGTTGCCAGAATGATAGAGAATAGCCTGCTTGAAGTCCCTTCCGGTTTAGTAGAAGCTTCCAGGTCTATGGGCGCTACTCCTTTTCAAATCGTAAGAAGCGTATTGTTGCCGGAGGCATTGCCTTCTATTATTAATTGTGTTTCTATTACGCTAATCATGCTTGTAGGATACTCTGCCATGGGAGGAGCTGTCGGCGCAGGCGGATTGGGACAGATTGGTTATCAATATGGTTATGTGGGGTATGATTTAAAAATCATGAACATTGTTTTGGCTTTATTAGTTGTACTGGTCTTTATTATTCAATATATTGGGAATTATCTTTCTAAGAAATCGGATCATAAGTAACCAGACGATGCGTCCGGAATTACAGTAATCCTCAGCGGGTATGATGGCGGAATGTAAAATGTTTTTGGGAAAGGTAACTGATGGCCACGCAAATGGAGGTAACTAATATTTTGGAGGGGGTGGGATAAAAATGGAAATATTCCACAAATAGTTTCAGCCCGATATAATTGACCGCCAGGTTGAAACAGACAACAAGAACATAGCGCATCATCTTGGTCCGGCTGCGAAGCGGCGAACCATGAAAAGCCACATTATTCATCAACCAGTAACCGGTAAACAACGTGATGGGAAAAACAATCAGAAAGGCGGCGATATAAGGCGGTATAACGAAACACCTCAGCACCACATCTTCCTTTTTAAAGACGAAATTGTATAAAACGGCATAGAGAAAGATGTCGAAAGCCGTATTGGCCCCTCCGCAAACAGCATATCGAAAGGTATGGACAGGGATTATCTTTTTAAGAAACGGGAAATAGAACCAATTGATTATTTTCTGTATCACTCTTTTCACTTTTTAAAAACAAATCTGATTTTACGGTGCAAATATATAAAAATGAAAAGGTAAGGCGGGCTATCTTGTTTTTTATTTTTCCAGCTTGACAATATGAGGATTTTTATGTAGGTTTGTCCAACATTTTAATCAAATATAAATTTAGACATGGAATCAGTAAAAGGAAGATTGGTTAAGCCGGTTTTTGTTGCCTTATCCGTGATGTTATCGGGTTTATTCTCTTCTTGTGGAGAGAGCAGGCAAAACGCATTAACTCCTGAAGAAATCGCAGACGGCTGGCAATTATTGTTTGACGGGCAAACATTGAATGGTTGGAGAGACTACAATGGGACGACATTGGCTACGCCCTGGCATGTAGTAGATGGTTGTATCCAGGCTAAAGGAGAAGGTAGCGACGCAAGTGGCTATATTGTGACGGATAAGCAGTATGAAAACTTTGTACTCTCATGGGATTTTAAACTTTCCAAAGGCGGGAATAGCGGTATGCTGTATCATGTGGTGGAACGCCCGCAGTTTGCCGTACCTTATGTTACCGGGCCGGAGTATCAGTTAATCGACGACGAGAATTTCGAAGGATTGGAACCCTGGCAGAAAATGGGCGTGGATTATGCCATGTATATGCCGGATGTAAGCAAGATGAAAGTAAATCCCGCCGGAGAATGGAACACAGCCAAAATTGTTTTTGACAACGGGCATGTTGAACATTGGATGAATGATGTGAAAATTCTGGAATTCGAAGCATGGACGGATGACTGGTTCGACAGAAAAAACAGCGGGAAATGGGCAGACGCTCCCGAATACGGTTTAGCGCATAAAGGCGTGATTTGCCTGCAAGACCACGGCTACCCGGCTTCTTTCCGTAATATAAAAATAAAAGAACTCCCCCGTAAAACAGCAGAAGTAGATTTGTTTAACGGAGTAAACCTGGATGGCTGGGAAGCTTACGGAACGGAATTATGGTATGTAAAAGACGGATTACTCTTCTGCGAAAGCGGCCCTGATAAAAAATACGGCTACCTGGCTACGCGCGAATATTACGACGACTTCGACTTAACGGTAGAGTTTAAACAGGAAGCCAATGGTAATTCCGGCGTATTTATCCGTTCTTTTATAGAAGAAGATGTGAAGGTAAACGGCTGGCAGGTAGAAGTAGCGCCTCCCGGACATGATACCGGCGGCATTTACGAATCGTACGGACGTGGCTGGCTTATCCAGATTCCCGATGAAAAAGAAACGATTTTAAAAATGGGCGAATGGAATACGCTACGTATAAGGGTACAGGGCGACAATGTGAAAACATGGTTGAACGGCGAAGAAATGGTGGATTTCACCGATAGCAAGATTGGCGCCGGTCAAGGACGTATCGCACTTCAGATACATGATGGAGGAGGCATAAAAGTTGCCTGGAAGAATCTGAAACTGACAACACTTTAATATATAATGTATAGAGAAACCCTGGCGGCCATAAGCTGTCAGGGTTTTATTTTATAACGCAAAGCAGGCAAAAAATCTAAAACAAGCTGATTAAATACGGTTGGATTGTCCATATTAGCCGTATGTCCGGCGTCAGGGATCAACTGGTACTTGCTTCCGGGTGTGTTTTGATGCCATTGCAAGGCGGCCTTTTTGCCTAAATCCGTGTCGAGCTCTCCGCAAAGGATCAGGAGAGGATAGTTGCAGGGTATATCTTTCCGTTCGCAGACAACTTTCTTCAGTCCCATCATACCTACGAATGATTTGCGGAAAAATCCCTGAGCCATCCGGTAATAAAGTTCTTTGTTTTCGGGATGGTGCACTGCCTGCCCGGCCACAAAATGACGGAACTTATTCATAGACGTCAGTCCCAGCCAGAGGCTTTTTTTTATGGATTCTTTTTGTGCTTTGTTTATTTCTTCATTCTTGTCGTTGATATTATACCCTCCCGTTGCCACGATAGAATTTACATGGCCGGGATATTTCAGCGCAAAATATTGAGCCAGTAATGAGCCGAGGGAAACCCCGATAAGATGTGCTTTATCAAATTTTTCCACCTCCATGATCCGTTTTAACTGTTCGGGTGTAGAATCAATCCGGTCTTTCATTGTAAACACATTGGATAGCCCATGCCCCAGCAG
>JAISDJ010000001.1 GCA_031264865.1 Tannerellaceae bacterium
TTTTATAAAAGTTAATAAAATAGAACCGATATTGAAACAAAATAATCCTCGTCTGTTAATTATTGAATTGGCTAAGATTATACATATGTATAGAATTCCGATTTCAAGGTTGTGGCAATGTCTTGATAAAAATAAATGGCCAATTTTAACCATTGTAGATAATAAATTTGAAGTTGTTTTTTACGAAAATATTAATTACGAAGTTCTTCCTTTTGAAAAAATTGATTATTACCATATTCCTCATGACGGTATTGATTACGAACATTACTCATTGTTATTTAATAAAAGCATATTAAAATCATTTTATAAGGAAGAACCGATTGAATATAAACTTAGTCTAAGATCAGGCAGATATATACCTAAAATTAATACGAAGTTTATTATTCTTAAAACTGTTCAAAAAATCAGCTTCTATCCACTTTTACAGTTTCCTGAAAAAGCCGAAGAATATAAGAATATATCATATTATTGATTTGAAAAATGAACAGCAGATAACAAGCAGTTTTATGAAATCGGAAGTATATGTACGCAGAAGCTTTTATGCGAATTTAATATCTTACATAGATATAAAATAAATCTATTATGGTTAAATAATCTTATGCGACTTCCTGATTTACTTATATTATATACTTTTGTCGAAGAAATTAAACGCTAAAAGTTATAAATAACTTTGTTTTTACTGATTGATTTTAAATGCAATACTATGAGGATAGATTTGAAAAATTCTTTAAAATGTATTATTATGCATTGCATAATAAGAAAGACGACGGATTTTATATTCCTTTTCCTTCTTACTATCAGAATTTCAGCCCAAGAAAACTATGAGCAGGAGTTGATAAGTGGATGAATATCCCTTATGAAATCTGTCAGAATCCTATTGTAAGATTTAATGACAAGATTATTCCCGATAAAGATGAAAACCTGGTTTATATTTATTCGTTATTCGGTCAATCAGTTGCCCCAACATTAGATGGACATATAGGATATCCTTTTTTTAAGAATTTAAGAAAAAAGATTTTATTTGATTTCGAAAATATGCGTATTGATGTCATTGAGTAAGTTCGATTAATTATCTTATTTCTTTTTTATACGTTTCTTTCAGCCTTCTTTCAGACAAAAAATTAGGAATTGGCTAAGGGTGATAAAAAACCATTGTGATGTCTTCTCCAAGCCATTATGATCTTTTTAGTAAACCATCATAATAATTTTCCAAAGCCATCATAATGGTTTACTAAAGACTTCATAATCTTTTTTCGGTGAAATAAATATCTCTTTCTATTTTCGGCTGAAAGGTTTTCCTTCAGGGCTTCATAATGTATTATCCGATAAGGTCGGAAGATACTAGTCCATTCATTATGGCATAGAAGGTGAGGCCGGAAACGGTTTTTATGCCGAGTTTGGAGGTTATGTTTTTGCGGTGGGAGAGTACGGTGTTTAAGCTGATATTCAGGTTGTCGGCGATATCTTTATTGGTGAGTCCTTGTACGATACATTTGAGTACGTCTATTTCGCGGGAGGATAGTTCTTTGCTTTTTTCATTTGTTGGGTTATTTCCTTCGGACATGAATAGTTGTTGAAGGTTTTCGATAATGGTTTCCTGCGTGGCAAGTATATTCAGCTTATTTCCGGTAGCGAAGGGGGTATCCTGGCTTATTAATAAAACGGTTTTGGCTTTGCGGGGGAGGAAAAAATCAGTGTTTAATACAAAAGTTTCCGGTAGGGTGAAATAGTAATCGTACGCATCATTGTTTGCTGAAACCATACATTCGAAAGAAGAAAAACCGGCTATTTCAACCGGATGGAAATAATCGGTCAGTAAGCTTTGCAAGCCGGTACTTTGCAGGGTGTCGGGGAGGATAATAGCTATTTGCTTTGTTTTCTGCATCGGTAGAATTGGTTATTGGCAATGTTTCTCCATCATTGTTATCATTGGAGCGAGTATCCTGTAGCGGATACGATTCTGTTGTTTAATATCTTTTTGGAGGTTATTTACGGCGATAATAACAGCGTAACAAAGGTTTTCATCATATGTACCCGAAAGATGTTTTACCATAATTTTTTTTAAGTCGGCTAATAATGCTTCCAGATTATCTTCCGGCTGTAAAGAAGATGTCTGCGGGATAGGCCGGTTTTTACTTTCTTGCCATTTTTCGTTTAAAACCCGGCAGTAGGGAAACCATACCCTTTCATCATAATCCATACGTGCTTCAAACTCTTTTTTACATTCGGCAAAAAGGTTTCCTATGGAAGAGAGTGATTGGTTGCCGGGTGTGCTTACTTTTACGAAATAGGTAAGATGGCGTTCGATATTGGGTAATTGGTTTTGGCGATAAAAGTGATTTGTTTTTTGCAAATAATCAATAATTAATGAAGTATGGAAAGATTGTAGTTTTTTTTCCGGGAAATACTCCTCATTTAAGAATGTGTTGATTACTGTCAAAAAGAAATCTGTGTCTAATTGATATTTACTGCAAATTTCTTTGACGGAACTGTCACCCAAACCTAAGCGAATGTCGAACCGGTTGATGACAGGAATGAGTGAAGGATGCTCTTCCACCACTTCACTCATTTGCATAGTAGGATAAACTAACGGCATTTCAGGCTTCTTTCCATTGTTTACGTAATAATTCTACAGCGGCAGGCAATACAACTTCGCGGTCGCCCTGACAGCCACATTCGAAACTTACATATTTATCATAATCAAGCATTTTTAAGCCTTTGAATCCGCTGATGTAGTTATCTGCCTCTCCGTCTTCACCGGGCATGCTCCGGCGTTTACGGCTTGCCATGTGTACATGTTGCAGGTATTTACCGGCCGACAAGAAGGCTCCCATATCGCAGGTTTCTTCCCATGTCATATGCCAGAAATCACCCAAACAGGTAACACCCGGATTGTTGATGTCTCTACAAATAGAAGCAGCGTCGGCTACCTGGCGTAAATAAAACGCTTCTTTCCTGTTCAAGGGTTCCATAATAATGGTTGTTCCATGTTCATGAGCAAACGTTCCCATCAGATTAAATTGCTCACATAAGAAATCACGCGTTTCCTGTGTATGCGGCATCACAGGTTGCTGGTGATTGAATGCCGGAACGATAATGACGCCGGTAGATCCCAATTCGCCTGCTGCGGTGATGATTTCTTTCATGGTATCCATACATTGCTTGCGAACGGCTTCTTCCGTAGAAAGAATGAAACCGTCAAAACCGGCACAGATAGCGCTTACTTTTATGGTACGGCCTTTCAGCGCATCGTTGATTTCTTTCACCCGTCCGGCTAATCCTTTGCCACCCGGTTCAAAACCAACAATGCCTAATTTCTCGAAATAATCGAACTTTTCATTTAAGTCCTTACCCGGAGCAGTACCTTCCTGAAAGGATAGTTTCAGTTCGGCCTTACTGTTTGTACAACAGCATCCCGATTCTGCCGTATCGGTTGACGCCGGTTTACCCGAGCAGGCGGCAAAAGCCGTCCCGCTCATGGTAGCAACAGCAGCACCGGACAAAGATGTCCTAATAAAATTCCTTCTGTTGATTGTCATACTTTATTCTTTTTTAGCAAGAGGTTTTCCGGGAACAAGAACAGTGAATCCACTCATATCCATCTTACCGATGTTTAAATCTTTCGGCAGATAATCAAGTGGAGAAGCCGTCATAGCGTCCCATGTAGTCATATCGCCCGAGTAAGCAGATTCACGTCCCATAATAGCAGCCATACAAGCTACGGCTGTTTCGGAAGCCTGGTCGATCGGTTTGTTGCTGCGGATATGGTTAATCCAGTTTACATGTTCCAGTACGTATGGGTCTTGTTGTACTGTACTTGTTTTTTCCGCTTCGAAGTCATATTTCCATATTTCATTGCCGGCAAGGTCTTTAATAACGGCATTGTTTCCGCTATCGGTATATAAACAACCTTTTGTTCCTTGGAAGAATTCGCTTACGTTATTGGCGCATCCGTCTATCTGGCGGCACATACTATGCATATGTATACCGTTTTCCATTTCGAAATCAATACTGAAGTTATCGTATTGATCGCCGGTTACGCGACGCTGACGAGAACCGAAACCAACGGCTGTTTTAGGTTTCAGGCCTGTGAACCATGTAAATACATCCAGATTATGTACGTGTTGTTCTACGATATGGTCTCCCGAAAGCCATTTCCAGTTCACCCAGTCGCGAATCATCCATTCACAATCGCTCCAGTCTGCCTGACGTTCGCGGAACCAAAGCATAGACTGGTTCCAATAAACCGTTCCGCCGGTAATCTCGCCGATAGTACCATCCATTAATTTTTGGTAGGCGGCTACATAGTTACGCTGGTGATGACGTTGCGTACCTGTGATAACGCAAAGATTTTTAGCCATGGCTTGTTTAGCTGTCGCCATGATGGTGCGATAACCAACCGGATCCACACAAATTGGTTTTTCAAGGAAAGAATGTTTCCCTTTTTCTGTTGCATATTGGAAATGAATCGGGCGGAAATTAGGAGGAGTAGCTACAACAACTACATCTACACCGCTGTCTATTACAGCTTTATAAGCATCTAAACCAACAAAGCGCATGCTCTCCGGTATATCAATGCCCTTTTCTGATTTTAAACTTTCGGCTAAACTGTCAACACGATCTTTAAACGTGTCGCCTATAGCAGTAATCGTTATACCGTTTGCTGCATTTAAGAAGTTGAATGCCGCACCCGAACCGCGACCGCCACAACCTATTATTCCGGCTTTTAATTCTTGTCCGTCATTGGCAAAGTCTACCAAATTAGGTACATAATAACTTCCGGGAGCTTTTAGAGGCTTGTTGGCTCCAGCGCCGCCACCGCCACAAGATGATAATACAGCTGCTGTGCTACCTGTTCCGATCACACCGATTGTGCCGGCCATAGCTGAACTTTTTAAAAATGATCTTCTACTGATTCCTTTTTTCATGATATTGTAATTATTAGTGTGTTTATAATTTGTATTTACCGGGCTCCGATAGAAGCGTCGGGTTCGCATACCAAGCGGAAACCGATACCACGGATATCGGAATACCACCAAATACTTTTGGGTTGTTGCGGATCTGTTTTCAACCAAGCGTCGTGTTTTGTATAATCACGCGTAGCTACCCGAAGATCGGCAGCATCCGATGTGTAATTGCCTCCGCGTACTACCCATTCGGCGCCTTCCGTTACTATCGGATCAACCACACTTTCTCCTCCTTTGCCATAAGCTTCAGGATTGTATTTATCTGCACAATATTCCATTACATTGCCCAACATATTTTTAAGCCCGAATGGATTTGCATTTACTTCCGATGGTTCTTGTGTCCTGTTTTTGCTGTTCTTTCCGTAAATAACAAACGAACCGATAGGGTCTGTATCTGCGCTGATAAATTTGCGCCAAAAGCCTTCATCGGAGAACTTCTTTGGATTGCCTGGGAAAAAATAAGGAGTTTTCGTACCGCCACGAGCTGCATATTCCCATTCGGCTTCAGTGGGTAAACGGTATTTTTTACCTGTTTTTAATGAAAGCCATTGACAGAATGTTTCCGCGGCGTAATGTGTCATGGTTATAGCCGGACGATTACCTCCTCCCCATCCCTGGTCGGGGAATCCAAATGGAGATGTAGGACCTGATACGGCGTCTACATCCGAACGGCTGTTATTGGCATAAACGTCTTCGGGAGGTGTACGGCCTTCGCTCATTGTATTTGCATAAAACGCCCAATACTGATCCCAGGTTACTTCTACTTCAGCCATGAAAAACGGACTGACTGTTACGTTACGTATGGGTGATTCATCCGCTTTATGGAAAGGCTCTTTGTTTGTACTACCCATTTTGAATGTCCCACCCGGAACAGCAATCATGTTAAAGGATACGACAGTGCCGGGGATTTGTTCTGTGTAGTCTGCAAATGAAGTTACGACAGTGGGAGCTTTGAAAAACCGGCTTGTATCAGTTGCAGATGAACCGGAGGTTGCTCCGGGGATACCGGTTAATTTGCCGTGGCTGTAATTCGGATTGTAATGGCCTGCATCTAAATGGCAACTGATACATTGTAAATTCAACTTTTTTTCGTTGTCTTCATAATACAGGTGGGCTGTAATACCATCTCCTGTAATTCCTTCCGGAAATAAATTATGATGGCATTCTTTACACGATTCATTGGGAATGTATGTAACGGCATATTCCAACTCCGACATTTTGTCCCAATCAAAATCGGCGCTGTCTTTCGTCAGATAGCCCCATACATCGCACAATCCTAATTTTGCTTTAGCTGTATAGTGAGCCCACGTGTGGGTTTGCGGGGGAAGATGGCATGATACGCAGTGTGTCTTCGTACCGCTTCCGTTATTATAATGCTTGGATAATTTCCAACTGTTTTCTACATGAGGATGGACATGACACATCATACATGATTCGTCTGTTGAAAAATAAACGGAAGTAAGATATACACCGATAATACAGCCGGCTCCTAAGATTAGTCCTGATAAAAGGAAGAAGGATTTCTTTTTAAAGAAATTTTTTTTCTCAAAGAATGTGTAAGTTGATTTTTTCTTTATCATTTGTCTTTATGCTCAACCATTTTCTCGTATAAAGATTAACTTATAAATAGGCGATAAAAGTAGCGTAATTTTATTGAAATATGAAGTAAAGATTAGGCTATTTAACGAATAACGTTATTTCATTACGCTTTTTTTACGTTCTTTTATCATTCAATCCATTTTTGCCATTTCTGCTTTTCATTGTATCCGGCTTCTACCATGGTTTCAATGAATTGCAATCCTCTTACGCCTTCATAAACAGTAGGGAAGTCGAGCATTTTTCCGACAGGCTTTTCGCCGTTCTTTAAGGTTCTGACCGTAGCGGCAAAATTCCGGTAGATATTGGCAAACGATTCGATAAATCCTTCCGGATGCCCACCGGGCGTACGGGAATTATATTTAGCCAGATCTCCGATAAATCCGTTATTACCCATTCGAATGATTTCTTTAGGTCTGTCAGTCCATTTCAGATATAGGCTGTTGGGCTCTTCCTGATGCCATTCCAATCCACCTTTTTCCCCATAAACGCGGATGGCAAGCCTGTTTTCTTCACCAACGGCGATTTGCGTACAGGTAAGAACGCCTGTTGCTCCTTTATCGTATCGTAAAAACGCGGCACCGTCGTCGTCTATCGGGCGTCCGGGGGCAAACGCTTTCAAGTCGGCGCAAAGTTCGGTCACTTTCTGTCCGGTGATATATTCGCTCAGATGCCAGGCATGTGTGCCGATGTCGCCTACCGCTCCGGCTTTACCCGAGCGTTTCGGGTCTGTACGCCATCCGGCATTGTTGCCGCCTTGTAATTCGATTCTTTCGGATAGCCATCCTTGTGTGTACTCTACATATATCCTGCGGATTTTGCCAAGCTCGCCTTTGGCTACCCGTTCCTTAGCCTCTTTAACAGCCGGATAACCGGCATAAACATGTGTGAGCGCCAGGATCAATCCGGTTTCTTCTACTTTTTTCCGAAGTAATTTAGCCTCTTCCAGCGAAAAAGTCATCGGTTTGTCTACTACTACATGAAATCCTCTTTCCAAAGCCATCATGGCCGGTTCAAAATGCCATTTGTTGGGAGTTACAATCGTTACGAAGTCCATGCGTTCTCCCTCGGGAAGAGTTACTTCGTGTTCGAACATTTCCTGATATGTTTTATAGACCCGGTCTTCCGGCAGAAAATAAGAACGTCCCGAACTGATAGAAATGTCGGGATTTACACTAAAGCATCCACAAACTAATTCGATCTGATTATCCAAAAAAGCAGCACAGCGATGGATCGCGCCAATAAAAGCGTCACTACCTCCGCCAACCATTCCCATTCTAAGTTTTCTGTTTTTCATCCTCATTGAAATTTTAGATTAATAATTAGCTTTCAATTCATATGTATAAGGTTTTAGTGAAAGGGCTGTGCTTATTTATGAATCTAAACCTAAACACAACCCCATTAAGCGTGTCAAATATACAAATTTATTTAAATATCAATATCCCGGATTCTGAATCAATTGATCATTTCTGTTTTTTTATTCTCTTTTTCTACTAGATATATAATGTACACGTTGGCGCCAGCCATTATTTTGTTATATTTTTTGTGATTAAATATTTGGTGATTCAAATGGAATGTCTATCTTTGCACCCGCATTCGAGAGATTTGAATGTAATAAAGAAGAGTTCTTTGAAAGATTTACATACAACAAAAGAAGTAGTACAAGGGGTATTGCCTTAGGGAGTTTATATATTAATGTATTAGTGTATATATGTTTTAGAGGTAGTATAAAAAAGAGATACACGTATTATGAGGTGTATTTATTGAAAATAGATTATTTGTACCGTCAAAAGAGATGTAACTACGATAAATCGGTTATTTTGAGCGCAGGAAAAAAGAAAAAACAAT
>JAISDJ010000005.1 GCA_031264865.1 Tannerellaceae bacterium
CAGGGCTTTTTCCTGCCTGTCGTACATCAATAATCCGGCAACCGGGAATCCTGTCATCTTTTCAAAGTCAAATTCGTTTCTAACGGTTTTCATGAAATAATAACGGTCGGTAAGAATACCCACGGAAAGGAATATTCCAGGATCCATGTCGCGTATGGAGGGGGTTCTTACAATAAGGGGACTTATATTACCGTCCGGCACATAAGCGTACACGGTATCGGAAGATGTTTCCACAAGCGCCCAATTGTCATGATACGGGATTATATGGTCTACGGAAGCCACTGCCATTCCATCCTCCCTTCTGACAACCATCGCTATAATCGTCTTAAAAGGAACCTGTATTTTCCGGGTAATACTCCCGTCCTGCTTGGATAGAATCACATGATATGATTTGCTTCTCTCCTCCCCCATGTTGTAATATTCGGAATAATCATAGCAAAACAAATGATCCCTGTCATAATTGAACAGATCCGCGTAGGAAGCGCCTTCGGTATGGTTAAAACTCCGTTTGAAATTTCCGTACAAATCGTACACGAGGATTTTGTTTGCCGACGAATTGACAATTATTTCACTGTTCTCTTCATCAAGGATAATCCCTGCAATACTTGCATATTCTTCGCCGCCCTGCCCCTTACGGTTTATCTTCCTTAAGCCCTTACCGGTTTTTCTGTCAAAAAGAAACAGATCCCCGTCGTTGTTCCGGTTTGATACCAGTATGATTTCTTTCCCGATGTCCCGCACATAACCTTGCGTAAGAAATTCGTCCGCAGTCTCCAGCGCAACGTATTCCACATCCATAAAGTCCTGGAGAATCAATTCCTTTTCAGGATAACTTTTCGTTACGTCGACCGTGATAAGGTCATCCGCCGACTGCCTGTTTCCTCCGCATCCTGCCAGTGCGAACAGGGTTATTGCCAAAATTGCGCTTGTCTTTTTCATTGTTATTAGTTTTTCTTATGTTTTATCAGCATGATAACCGGATTAGATTCTTCGTCCAGCCCGGCTGCAATTTCTTTCAGCCGGCCTTTCAGTTCCCCTTTTTCGTATGATTCGACAAGTCGGTGGGCTTCCAAAGGCCAGGTTGCAATTTCGTTATTTACAGGCCTCGACTTCATATAGGCATATTCCTTCGTTGAATAATCGTCATTATATACGGCATATCTGAATATGGCCTTTTCCTGTTTATCGTACACCAGATTGGTAGTTGGAAGTCCGGTTTGTTTTATCGCATCCCCCTCTTTTTTTACCGCTTCCATGAAACAGTAACGGTCGGTGACAGGGCTTACGAAAAGCCAAACTTCCGGATCCAGGGACCGGATGGGCGGCGTTTTGACAATAAACGGCATCATCGTATGGTCGGGAAAATAGCGGTACAGCGTATCGGCCGAAGGCTCTACCAGTATCCAGCTGTCGAGGTAAGGAACTATGGAATGATTGCCGGCGGGGGCTAAGGCGTAATTCATGCCACTTGCTTCGTCTCGCGCGCTCAGCCAGGGGAATTTCTTTTCTTCAAATGGAATTTGAATGTCTTTGGTAATGCTCCCGTCCTGTTTCGATACAATCATAAATGACTGTCCTTTGTTACGGGTTGAATTATCGTGGCAAATCAGGTTTTCCCGGCCGAAACTGTATACGGTTTCATACCTTGCATCCTCTTTGTGTTTAAAGCTCCGTTTAAAAATTCCCGTCCAGATCATACACTAACATTTTTCTTGTATAACTGTCACAGACAAACATTTCGCCGTTCTCTTCATCAAGGATAACACTGATAATCGTTACATATTCCTCACTGCCCTGCCCTTTCCGGTTTATCTTTTTGATGGCATTGCCGTTTCTGTCAAAGATAAAAATATTTCCATCCTGGACACGATTTCTTACGATGATGATGTCCTTTCCGATATCCTGTAGAAGACCCTGGCAAAGAAATTCGTCATTTGTTTCCAGCGGAATGTATTCCACATCCATAAAGTCCTGAAGAATCAATTCCTTTTTAGGATAATCTGCCGTGACATCGACCGTGATGAAGTCATCCGCCGACTGCCTGTTCCCCCCGCATCCTGTTATTACAAACAGGGTTACTACCATAATCACATTCGTCTTTTTCATTGTTATCAGTTTTTAGTTATTACTTCTCTCTTATGTTTTGCCAGCATGATGACCGGGTTGGATTCTTCGGTGGTGCTGTAAAAAGTATGCTGCTGTAAATATTAGGCAATCAGGGAATAAATTAGTCTTTTTGTAAATGCAAATAACAATAACCCTCCATTGCCCCGATTGCCAAAGCACAAAGATAAAAAAGAATGACAAGAAATCGTATGGGAAGTAAAATTATTTATGCAGGAAATGTGGACGACAGTTTATTGGAGACCATGCATTGAGGTACAAAGGTTCTCATTCTTCCCTGACACAAAAGATATTATTGATGTTTGTTCGCGGCACAGGCATCAGGGATATCGCTGAGATTGAGAACATCAGCATCAAAAAAATGTTGTCGGTATTGGTACGCTCCCGTCATATGATCCGGCCAAAGCAGCCGTATTATGATTGCTTGGAAGCAGATGAATTTTGGACTTATGTGGGGAAGAAGAGCAACAAGGTTTGGCTCATCTATGCCTGCCATAGGAACAGCGGCAAAATCGTAGCGTTTGTTTGGGGCAAATGGGATTTGAAAACAGCCAGAGAGTTGAAAAAAAAATTGTCGGATTCCGGCGTAAACTATGGAAGTATTGCCACCGATGACTGGGATAGCTTCGTGAGCGCATTCAAGGGCGAAAACCATCTTACAGGGAAGAAACATACTGTTAGAACAGAGGGGTATAATTGTCGGCTGAGGCATCGTATCCTCAGGGCATTCCGTAAAACCTGCTGTTTTTCAAAAAAGTTGTTTAATTCAAGTTGCTATTTATTGTTATACAATTTATCAAAAGTATACGCCCAGATGAACATAATCAGTTTAATCAACCCCCCCATTTTGAGTAACAGCATGAATCTTCTCAGGCATATATTTAGCTATATCGGAAATAGCAGTTTCAATCCTCTTTCTGTGAATAGATATAAGATACCCCCCCCCCCTGCGGTGATTTATTGATGTTTTTTGCATTGATTCTATTGATATGTATGCTCTGACCTTTAGATTTGCCTTTAGATTTGCACATGGAAATTGATTAACGGTTATTAGGGTTAATTTCTTACTTTTGTTGTATGAAAGAAGGAATTAACCGATACTTAAAAGTAAACTATATGCCCTGCAAGAGCAC
>JAISDJ010000020.1 GCA_031264865.1 Tannerellaceae bacterium
AATAATAATTTTAATTTACAAATGATGAACAAGAATTTTTTAAATCTGGCGGCTGCGATGGCGATAGCTATCAGTGCCGCAACATTCGTCGCATGTGGCGACGACGACGACAAGTCTGTGGAAGTGTCTTCCGTAATGGTAACTCCATCTACGCTTACTCTTAAGGTAGGCGAGAAACAGACGCTCAATGCAGCGGTGGAACCTCAAAATGCCACCGACAAGACAGTAACATGGAGCAGCAGTGCGCCGGCAATAGCCGAAGTTAATGCTTCGACCGGCGAAGTAACAGCTATAGCAGTTGGTACGGCGGGTATCACCGCCACTACTGCAAATGGTAAAATCTCTAAATGCGCCGTAACGGTTGCAGAAAATGTGATCGGAGTAACAGGTGTAAGGATAACTCCTGCCACACTTGCCCTCAAAGCAGGCGACAAACAAACGCTCGCGGCAACCGTCGAGCCTGAAAATGCTACCGACAAAACCGTAACCTGGAGCAGTAGCGCGGCGACAATAGCTGAGGTTAATGCTTCAACCGGTGAAGTAACGGCTAAGGCTGTCGGTACGGCAACCATTACCGCTACAGCCGGAGGAGTTTCGGGTACATGCGCATTAACAGTTAACGCGGTCGAAGTAACAGGCATAACGATAACTCCTGCCGCGCTTGACCTCACAGTAGGCGACAAACAAACGCTTGCGGCAGCCGTCGAGCCTGAAAATGCTACCGACAAAACCGTCACGTGGAGCAGTAATGCGGCGGATATAGCGGAGGTTAATGCTTCAACCGGCGAAGTAACGGCTAAAGCTGTCGGTACGGCAACCATTACCGCTACTGCCGGAGGAGTTTCGAAGACATGCGCAGTAACGATTTCTCCTGAACCTGAACCTGTACTTCTTGGGTCATGGTTATTCGATGATCCTTCCGACTTTACTAAAGCAGAGGCAGGTCTACCGCTAATACTTCATGGCAACGTTACAGCTGCCGAGGGAGGAGTACATATATCCGGACAGATAGGAGACTATTACGAAGCTCAGTTTTCAGGCTTAGGCACGGAAAGACTCACAGCATATACGATGCTGATTGATTACAGGCTTGTTGACGACGGGCAATATAACTGGTATGCAGTGTTCCAAACCGACTTGCAGAATGGTCATGACGGGTTTAACAACGAGGCTGATTTGTGGATTAATGGCTTTCCCGAAGAAGGAACTATAGGAGGAGCGGGCTACTATACGGAAAAGCATACTATCCCACTGGATTATGATAACTATCATCGTTTAGTCATAGTGTACAAACAGGCAAGCATGGCATTTTATTTAGATGGGAAACATATAGGTACTACTGACTTCTCCGGTAACAGAGATCAGATACTTCGTCGTTTATCGTTAGATCCGAACGGCGTTCTTCTTTTTGCTTCGGGAGATTATGTATATCAATCTTTTGATATTTCAAGGGTGTCGATATGGGATAAACAATTGACAGAGGCTGAAGTTACTGCTCTTGGAAGTACAGCGAATTAATATTTATTTATATTAAGTAGTGGGTGACGCGCGTCATCCACTACTTATTTAATCATTATAGAATGAATATGAAGAAGAGTTTCTTAATTTTTTTGGCAGGGATATTTTTGATTGGCAGTTGTTCAAACAAAGAAAGGGAAGAAGTGACGGGAATATCGCTGGACAGGAGTGAGCTTTCGCTTGTTTACGGCGAAACCGCAACTCTCACGGCAACAGTTCTTCCCCATAATGCCGACAACAAAACGGTATCGTGGAGCAGTACTGTTCCTGCCATTGCCCTTGTCGACAATCGAGGAGGAGTAACCGCTATAGGGGTAGGCAGCACTGTAATCAGCGCTGTCACCGAAGACGGAGGCAAAAAAGCTACTTGCGCTGTAACAGTAACTTCGGCAGATGTTTCGGTAACGGGAATATCGCTCAACAAAAGCGAACTTTCGTTATTCGTTGGTGAAACCGAAACTCTTAAAGCAATAGTTACGCCCGATAATGCTACAGATAAAACAGTGTCGTGGGCGAGCGACAATCCGACAGTAGCCACCGTTAATGCTTCTACCGGCGAAATAACCGCCAAATCTGCAGGAGAGGCTAAAATCAGCGCTATCGCCAATGATGGCGGCAAGAGCGCTGCCTGCAATGTGACAGTCGTAGAAGTAAAAAACGAAAATGAATTGCGTGTAATGAGTTTCAACATCTGGGGCGGCGGCAAGTCTATTGACCGCACTATTGCAGCAATCAGGGAAAGCGGCGCCGACATCGCAGGAATACAGGAAGAAGCAAATAATTCCGCTTCACGTATCGCCAACGCTCTGGGCTGGACGTCTTTTCACACATACACAACGCTATTGGGAAAGGGTTGCTCAATTGTCAGTAAATATCCTATCGTAGCTGTTTCCGCGTCAAAAATAGGAGTAAAACTTCAAATCGGCTACGGCAAATATGTGTGGATGTTCAACCAGCACTTGAATCACTGTCCGTATGAACCATACATGCTCAACGGCATTGAATACTGCGGCGGCGGAACACTGAATACGGAAGAAGAGGCAATCGCTTCGGCATGGGGCGCGCGGAAAGGTGATGTAGAACTTACTATTTCCGAAATACAAGAGGCTCAAAAGGAGCAAATTCCAATCTTCCTTACAGGCGATTTCAATGAACCTTCGTGCTTAGACTGGACGGAACGCGCAACAGCAGCCGGTTTATGCAAAATACCTGTGGCATGGCCTGCCACTAAAAAATTGCAGGAACAGACCGGAATGAAAGATTCCTACAGAACGGTTTATCCTGATGAAGTTGCCAAACCGGGATATACATGGACGCCAATACCTGCAACGCGGGAAGTGTTAGACCGTATTGATTTTGTCTTCTTTTGGGGCGATAAGCTACAGGTTGTCAAATCCGAAATCGTAGGCGAAAAGAAACCCGAAAGCGATATCGTCATACAGTCTTTCCCATCCGATCACAGAGCGGTAGTAAGTACTTTTCATCTTGAATAAGGAAATTCCTAAAAACTCCCTTAGGGATGAAAATATGATAATGGAACATATACGTATGACTATCAGCCTGTCGATCTGCAAGCCTGGGTTTTGAAGACAAAATGTATCTTATGCCGATTGCTCAATCTGAATTTTCGAGAAACGGCAAACCGGAACAGCATCCGGGATGGTGATGGACACGATTTTATCTCCCGTCCCCGAAAGCATGATTATGCATATTTTTGTACAGCTTAGATTTCAATTGGGAAAAAGATTGTACCTTTGTCCATGAATTTAAATTTTGTTTGTCATGAAAAAATTACCGATAGGGATACAGTCATTTGAAAAATTGCGTAATAGAGACTATTTGTATGTGGATAAAACTAAAATTATCCATGAAATAATTTTGTCCGGCGATATTTATTTTCTTTCGCGTCCGCGCCGCTTTGGAAAATCGCTGCTCATAAGTACAATAGATGCCCTGTTCGGGGGACAGAAGGAATTGTTTGAAGATCTTTATATTTACGATAAATGGGACTGGTCGCAACAGTATCCGGTTATCAGGATAGACTGGACGCTGATAGATCATTCGACGCCGGAAAAAATGGAAAAAAGTTTGACCGGTCTCCTAAAAGAGATTGCTCAAAACTTTCAAATTACTTTGGTATCAGAGTCCGCGCCCGATTGTTTTAGAGAATTGATAAAATCATTACACAAGCAGGACGGCAAAAAAGCGGTTATTCTGATTGATGAATACGATAAACCCGTTACAAGTCATCTGTTCGACGATAAATTGAACGACATCAGAACGGCGGTACACGATTTTTATCAGGTAATGAAAGGCGCCGACGAGCATTTGCGCTTTGTTTTCATGACTGGAGTATCGAAATTTTCGGGATTGTCGGTTTTTTCGGCATTGAATAATTTGAAAGATATCACATTAGACAGGAAATACGCTGCGATATGCGGATATACACAAAAGGAACTGGAAGGTAATTTTTCGGAATATATCGACAACGCTGCAGAATATTTGAAGATGACAAGGGAGAAGGTACTGGAAAGAATCCGCTATTGGTACAACGGTTACACATGGGACGGCGAAACCGCCATATACAACCCATTTTCAACCCTCAATTTTTTTGATGTTCAGAAATTTGCCTTTCATTGGTTTCGTACCGGCACGCCTACTTTTCTGATAGATATCATCCGGCGCCGAAACAGTACGGGGAATATCCTGGAACCGTTTGTTGTAGGAGACAGTGTATTCGATGGATATGACCCGCTGGATATCGGCGAAGTTCCCCTGCTCTTTCAAACCGGCTACCTGACCATTAAACAGATTGAATTGATTGAAGACCGTTCACGCTATACGCTTGGCGTTCCCAACTCGGAGGTAAACGAGGGTTTCCTGATGCATCTCTTGAAAGCATACGGCAAATATCCCGTCGAACAGTTTGATGAAATTCGCACGATCATGGCGCGTCAGATAAGCGCCTGCGACGAAGCCGGTTTTGCCCGTAGCCTCGAAGTGATGACAGCCACCGTTCCCTACGAAATTCACCGTACCGACGAAGCCTACTATCATACAATGATGCTTTTGTGGATGCGGCTCCTTGGCTTCAAGATAAGCGGCGAAGTGTCGAACGACCGTGGACGCGTCGACGCCGTCTGGGAACAGCCCGGACTGACCGTGGTCGCCGAAATAAAATACCATGCAGAAAAGAAAATCGACCTTCTGCTCAACGAAGCGATGGATCAGATACATGACCGTCGCTATTACAATCAATATCTCGGAAAAATCATTCTGCTGGGCGTCGCCTTTTCAGGAAAAGACGCCGGATGCAAAATGGAAACAATTGAAAGCTAATTAAAAATATCACTACTGACCGACAAAAAAATAGCCTGCATGCAGAAGAAAATATCTTACGAAAATCCTGCAAAAATATTATTATATCAAGAAAAGATGTTATCTTTGCCCTGTCAAACAATAATTAATACTCTTGGTTATGTATTTTTTATGATAAGATATTTGATAGTTTAGTAGAGTTTGTTAAACACACATAATAATGTAACACATGCGAGATATAATCTCACAAATCATATATAATCGCTACACGTTTTGTACATGTTGCGGTTTTTTTAAGCAGATTCAACATTTGTTTGCTCCGGCAATTCCTCATTCGGATACCGCTTACAAAGATCTTTTTGTATCCGGGAGGGTTTCCGTGTATTGTCCATTTGACTATAAACCCATTAATTTTTTATAATATCAAATGAAAAAAGGAATTATTTTTATCGCTTTTGCAGGATTTGCCTTCAGCGTATATTCGCAGCAAAAGCCGGCGTATAAAGACGCCAAACTCCCGATTGAACAGCGGGTGGAG
>JAISDJ010000033.1 GCA_031264865.1 Tannerellaceae bacterium
GATGATAAAGTTTTTTATGACAATAATTACATATCGCAATTGGCTGTTCCAAATTTAGATTCTCTTCTTCAAGATATTTATAAACGATCAAAATTAGTTGTAGTTTTTTTATGCGAAAAGTATAATGAGAAAGAATGGTGTGGTCTTGAATTCAGGGTTGTTAGAGAATTAATAAAGAAAAAACAATTTCAAAAAATTATGTTTATACGAACTGATTATGGAAATGTAGATGGTATATTTGAAATTGATGGTTACGTCAATTTTCAAGATCATTCTCTTGAAAAAATTGTCGATTTTATTCAAGAACGAATATGTCTAAACACAAATAATTAATAGAACACAAGCAAATTGATTCATAATCTTATACAACAAAGTCCTCTTCGGTTAAAAATATACTTTTGGGGGGGTTCCCCTCAAAGTTAATATCCCTCAATCTTTGCATTATTTCATTTATGTTTTTTATAATAGTTTCTATATTCGCTTTATTCTCCCATCCTAATCTTATCGTTAGATTTTCTTTTATATTTTCAAATAAACTTGGATGCTTTTCAGAAAGTATAATAGTATTGTTTATGAGCCAAATTGAAAATTTGTGTTTTTTATTAATAGGATTATTTTTATTTCGTAATATATTATCAGTATCGTATTCTACAAAAAATAATGAAGGGTATAAATTAAATTCTTCAATAATAACCGGACTAATCATTTCTTTAGTAATAAGATTATCTTTTGGTGTATCATACTGAATTAATAAATGTCTTTGAAGAACAGCCATTCTACATATATCAATAAAAGATGGTTTTTCCGAAGGATCAATCGTATTATATCTATGAATTCCAACGATATTGTTTATAATATAAATAGTACCATTTTCAATTCCTTTTTTAATCTGATTTATAGATAATATGCCTTTATCAGTAGTAATAATAGGCTCATTATTCCATCCATTCTCTAATTTAATATTTTTGTCTTCCAGCATTTGTCCATATAAAAAATTTTGGTGTCCAATAAGTTCTTTAAATATTTTCATATTCCCATTTAAAAAATGTTTTGTAGATTTAAAAATCATTAAACCAATGTCAGAATAAATTTGCCAAGATATACCTTTTAATTCATCTCTTGATAAAGATAAATCAGGTCTCAAAGCATCTTTTAACTCTATGTTACACCATAGAAATCCATTACGAATCGGATTTTCTATTTCAAAGTTATATTCTTTATGATTTGTTGGGACAAAGATTCCATTGTGAGAAATCCAATGATATTTTAATTGGGTAACAAGCTTTTTAATTCTTTCTGTAAGCTCTGTAAGGCCTATCTTAAATTTTCTTTTTGCATCTTGATATTCTAACTTTAGACGTTGAAACTCATAAGCTTCATCGAACAATTGTTTAATCTTATCATTATCAATTTTATAATACTCAAAAATTAATTCTTGTATATCCTTTTCAAATTTATCCCATAGATGTATGAAATAACTATTATCCCTATCTGATAAGGCTTTCATTGATTTATAGAAATTATATCCAAATTGTCTTGCTTCATTAGATTTATCAAGTTCTCTTACAATTTTTTTAATACTTTTTAAATCAAACTCTTGCTCTTTTTCCACTTTGTTTTTAATATCATTTGCTTGAATTAGTAGTTCTTCTAGACTATTTACAAAAAAGAATTTCTCCCCAGAATATTTTTCTATAATATAATATTCAAGTTCAATAATATTTCTTAACTCTCTACAAATCCTATGAATATTTCCTCTTTGGAAACCTTTTTCTGAATCTGATAAATCTTCTATTTTCTTTTTAATCAATCTATACTGATAATCAATATTATATCCATTATAATTAAACTTACGTATTTTTTTTCGATGCACATAATCGGCTATTAATTTGATATTCTGACTTAACTTGTTCCATTCAATTTTTAATTCACGGAATTCAATATTACTTTTAAACAATAATTCATCTTTTTCCGGTATTTGAATTAAACCATAAATTGCTTGTCCCCTTAAATTTTTTGATGGCGAAAAATTCGACAAATTCAAAGGGTTAATGCTAATTGATAATTTATCTGAAAATTTAATCTTTAAGGTTTCTTCTATTTTTCGTTGTATTTCTTCATCAATAGGAAAATTTATTGGCTTTATCCATTCATTCTCAATTAAGTCTTTATAATTTCCACCAACATGTTCACCATCATATTTTATTGGAACAGGAGAACAAAGTACATATTTATTCAATGTTTCTTTAAGATTAAAATTACCTGTTTCTTTTTTCGGATTAAATCGAACAGCTATTGATGTACCAAATTCATTTGGTTTTCTATAACTCTCATTAGTATTAAATTCATTTGGCATTGAAGAAGTTGAATGTTTTTCACATTCTTTTTTCAAAATATAAAAATTATTTAATCCCTTAAGTGTCATTCTTAAAGCATTTTTCCCGCTATTTTTTGTTGCTTTTCTTGTATTTAGTTCAATAATATCTCCAATAATAAAACAAGATAATATACCTATTCCAAATCGACTTATCGGCATAAAATCAGATTTATAATTAAGCAATTCTACTTGAAACTGCTCAGATCTATAATATGAACTTCCAACCTTCAAGAAGAAATTCGTAATTATATCTTCATTCATTCCAATCCCATAATCGTCAATCCTAAACCAAGTATATCCATCTCTATCTGTCCATAAAGAAATTTGAATAGGATTTGGTTCAAAATCTATATTTCCGATGCTATTTTCATAAATAATACGATGTCTTGTTGTGTCAATTGCATTTTGAACTAACTCCCTAATAAAAGCATATCTATCAGAATACAAGTTCTCTCCCATTAACAAATCCAAAATTTGTTCTTGTTCTAATGTAAATCGATAATCTCCATAGGAATAACCTTTACTTTTTATATCTTTTTTATCAATCGTTAATGGAAGTTTAAAACTCTGCCATTTAGAGGAGCAAAATTTTAATATTGAATTGCTTTTTTCAATCTCATTCTCAATTATTTCTAAAAACTTTCTGATGTCATACTCTACTACAGGCTCATCAGGAGCAGCAATAAATTTGATTGAATATCTTTCATTAGACATTTTATCCGGAAAGACAAATCCAATCGAGTTTAAATGTTTGCGCCACTCAATATCACTGACACTTTCTCTTTTGGTTTTTCTCTCGGATAGTCTGAGATATGCATATACTTCTTCTGGTGAGCGTGAATTATCAAAATCCAATATATCTGCAAGTCTCAATAATATAGAACAGAATAATAAATCAGCGTTGCCACAAAAATCTATTTCCAGGCCATCCCATCTATAAACTTCAGATATATCATAACCATGACTTTTACACACCAATGCAACAGCATCATTTATAGGGAAACGATTCCATAATATCTCTTCCATTGTTTTAACAAAGTCTTCACTCCGTTGAGGATGTATCCATCTACAATACCATTCTGCAACATCTTCTGGAATACTGTTTTTATTTTCCTCACATGTCGATTGATATTTTTTTATTTTGAGAAGTGCACCTGGGTAAGTTTCTATAAAATCATTAAAATATACTTCATTTTGGAGTTGATTACGTTCTTCTGGCGAAAAAACCATTCCTATATCGTGATAATAAGCGCTCAAAATAAAAATAGCCAATTCTAATCCATTAATATTCTCAATATCATTCTTTACTAAATTTGCCATTAATTCAAGAAGATTGATAGAATGTAAATCGTTGTGTAAAGTATAAGTAGGAAAAGTATCACGAACTAAAATTAGCCTATTAGTCGCTTTTTCAACAAACTTTGAGACAACTGCTACTTGTTCTGTATTTGCTTTTTCCTTAAAAGCTTTCCATAGAATTGTATTTTTAACGTCTTTCATTCTCGTATGTATAATATCAGGGTTAGCTCGTATTTAGTGCAATAGGTCGTCCCGGCCACCTTCCGTTTTTAGTTATGATTATAATTCAGTGTAAATATAGTGATTATTTTAATCATGCTTATAATACAATGGACAATAAAGAAAAAGAGGCTGTCCGTTTGTTTAGGCAACCTCTCTTATGTTTTTTAGCGAAAATTATAGGCCTAATTTTGTTCTGATTGCAGAAGGGATAGCATTTTTATGGATAACGATACTCATCGTTTTATACGCAACAAAGGCTTCTGATATATACCAGGTTCCTTTATATTTGTTTTCTGTTCCCCATGAATTTTTAATCATAAAGAATTCTTTTCCGCTTTGGTCTTTTGCAATGCCATAAATTTGCATGCCGTGGTCGTCGGTTGTTTGGTAGTTATCGTATGCTTCCTGGCGCATTTCTTGGGTAATTGTCAGTTCCTGACAAGGTTTTTCGGCTAATTTACGGATTTCTTCGTTCTTTTCCCGCTGGTTTAAACCGGTCCATCTCTCTTGGTCGGAACCGGATGTTTCTATTGCTTTCACGTCAGGAATTACCCCTACCCCATTCCGGCTAAAACCTGCTTCACTTACATCAGACGCCCAGGCAATCGTATATCCTGTATTTATTGCATTTTTCATAACCTCCATCAGTTCGTTTAATGGCACATTGTAAGACATTCCCCAACGCCAATTGTCGGGTATTTCCAAAGCAAAAGGTTTATAAAAAGGTTCGTGCGTAAAAGAAGTAAGAGAAACATAGTCGTCTATATTTAGTCCTAATTCTTTAGCAAAACTCAGGGGGGTATACTCTTTACCTTTATAGGTGAATTTCTCTGGTATTTCACCTAGATAAGCATCAATGATGCCATCAAAGCCTTTTTTCCAGGCTGTAGACAGTTTACCGTTAGGATTTTTCAGAATAGCATTTACATAAGCCGAAGCGGCGCCTACCAATTCGCTATGTACGTGCATATCTTCACCATAATTTAAACCGTTCATTACCGATTCGGGAACAATGCCGTAATGTTTAACCGCATAAAGTACGTCTTCAAAAGAACCTCCTTGCTCAAAGTTTAATGATCCGTGGGTACGTACATATTTAGCAGCCTGGTCTTTGTAGGAGTGACTTACAATAAACATTTCAGATAAATTATGCTCGCCTTTCCCCATACGTAACAATTCGGATTCTAAGTGGGCAATTCCGGAAAACGCCCAACAGGTTCCCGTACGATTTTGATTTTGTATAGATGTTATTTTCAGTTCTTTTACCGGAGTAAAGACATATTCTTCTCCGTTTTGGGCCATACCGTTCGTTAGTGTAGCAGCCAGTAATAAACTGGCCATTAATAATCTTTTCATGTTTGTTATTTTTAAGTTCTGTAATTTTCATGCAAAGATACGATATGTAATTCGGACAAGCGATTATTTTACTACTTTTGTGCTCGGTATTTATTCTAAATAAAGGAATTAATTATGAAAATCACCCTTATTGGAACAGGTAATATAGGCAGCGCGATAGCACGCGGCCTTGCTCAGGGAACCATTATCAATGCATCAGACATAACATGTACGGATCGCTTGGAAGCATCGCTTGCAAAAATGAAAGCATTTAATAGTGATTTTCAGGTATCTACTGACAATGTAGAAGCATCCCGGAAAGCAGATATCATTATCATTGCCGTTAAACCTTGGATGGTAGAAAAAGTTATTGATGAAATTAAAGACGTGCTTGATTACGACCGTCAAATCATCGTTTCCATAGCTGCCGGCATCACTTTTGAGCAATTGACAACTTACCTCTCCAAACATTCCAGCTTCGATCTAATGGCTACCCCTACCCTATTCCGTATTATTCCCAATACAGCTATAGAGGTATTAAGTAGTATGACTTTCGTTTCTGCACTCAATGCTTCGGACGAACAATCCGCATTAATCTTACGTATTTTTAATGAGTTGGGTAATGCCATGTTGGTAGAAGAGCGCTTGATGATGGCCGGAACAGCGCTCGCTTCAAGCGGAATAGCCTTTGCACTTCGTTACATAAGGGCTGCCATAGAAGGAGGTGTAGAGCTGGGTTTTTATCCCCAGGAAGCGCAAGAAATCGTTGTCCACACAGTGAAAGGCGCCGTAGATCTATTGCTTACAAACAAAAGTAATCCGGAAATGGAGATTGATAAAGTCACCACTCCCGGAGGAATTACGATTAAAGGATTAAATGAAATGGAACTATCAGGCTTCACTTCAGCTGTTATCCGCGGACTGAAGAAAAGTAGTTAGAGTAGTCAAGTAGAAAAGTTAACTACTCACTACTACTTGACTCCTTTTCTCCTCCCCATTTCCGCTTTTAGCATGCGCAGTTCGCGACCGGTTTGACCGGCTACGGAGGTGTTTTCTTCGGCGCGACGAAGCAGGTAGGGTAACACGTCTCTTACTTTAGCGTAGGGGACATATTTGGTTACGTTATATCCTGCATGAGCCAGATTGAAAGAGATATTGTCGCTCATCCCCAGTAATTGGGAAAAGTAAATACGGGGACTGTTCTTATCTATATTTTTCTCTTCGATAAGAGCAGCCAGCTTATAATTACTATCTTCATTGTGCGTACCCATAAATAGTTCCATGCGGTCGATATGTTCAACTACAAATTTCACCCCTGCATCAAAGTTTTCGTCTGTAGCCTTTTTATCCTTACATATCGGGTCGGGATATCCCATTAGTTCAGCCCGCTTACGTTCTTCTTCCATATAAGCCCCCCGTACAAATTTGATTCCGGGATAATAGCCTTTTTCTACCGAATCGTCATAGATACGGCGCAGATACGGCATTCTGTCATGACGGTACATCTGCAACGTAGCAAAAACAATTGGGCGTTCTTTATTAAACAATCGCATGGCGGCGTCGGTAAGTTCGTCAATAGCATCCTGAAGGCAATAATCTTCGGCATCTACCAGGATACGAACCCCATTATCATAAGCGCGTTGGCAAAGAGCCATAAACCGTTCTTTAAATTCGCGAAACCCTTTTATTTCGTCTATGGTTAATTCTTCTCTTTTTTCCGATGCTTTAGACAGAATCTCATCTGTTGTCAATGTAGAGGGTTTAAATACAGCATAAGCAATGTTCGGATTTCCTTTAGCAAAGTCTACCGAACGAAGGGTTTCCTCGAAGGTTGCCTGGATACCGGCTGGTGTTTTTTTACTTTCGGCAGAATAATCTAACGTAGATTTTACATTATATTTCTTCAGGAAATTGATATACTTGGTAGTATCTTCCAGGGTTTCACCACCGACAAATTGTTTATAAAGGGTAGGTTTTACGATCCACCCTAAAGGGAAGTGTATTTTTAATGCTATCGTACTGGCAAACTTTCCGAACTTCACAATGCCCGGATGTTTCATTACATTAAATAATAAATAAGCGTTCTTTAATTCCGATTTTGATTTGGACGAGAACGCAATTTCGGTATTATTAAAGTCTAACATGGTATTAAAATTGTGTCAACTGAAACTATTATTTTTCTTGAAGAAAAGGATACGTATAATCGGTTGGAGGAACTAATGCTTCTTTGATTGTACGGGCATTCGTCCAACGAATAAGATTCAATGGTCCTCCTGCTTTATCATTTGTACCGGAAGCTCTCGAACCGCCAAAGGGTTGCTGGGCAATTACGGCTCCGGTGGGTTTGTCGTTGATATAGAAATTACCGGCAGCGTAGCACAGCTTATTCATTGCCGTCTGGATAGCGTAACGATCTTTGGCAAATATCGAACCGGTTAATCCATAAGGAGAGGTACGGTTGCAAAGTTCTAATGTTTCTTCAAATTTGTTATCGTCGTACACATAGATAGTCATTACCGGGCCAAAGATCTCTTCGGTCATCGACTTGAATTGCGGATTCGTTGTTTGAATCACTGTTGGTTCAACGAAATAACCAATCGATTTATCACCCTTACCTCCAAAAATAATTTCTGCGTCCGGCGCTTCTTTTGCATAATTGATATAGCTCATAATGTTGTCAAAAGACGCTTCGTCTATCACCGCATTAAAGAAATTGGTAAAGTCTTGCGGATCACCCATTTTTATATCTTTCAGCATATCGCCTACTTGTTCTTTTATTTCTTTCCAAAGAGATTTAGGAATATAGGCGCGCGAGCCGGCAGAACATTTCTGTCCCTGATATTCAAAGGCTCCGCGAACGATAGCCGTTGCCACTTCTAACGCAGGAGAAGAAGGATGAACAAAAATGAAGTTCTTGCCGCCCGTCTCGCCCACTATCTTTGGATATGATCTATAATTCTCCAGGTTATTACCCATCTGGCGCCATAAGGTATTAAACGTAGCCGTAGAGCCTGTAAAGTGGAATCCGGCTAAATCAGGACTGGCTGTAATTACTTTACCGATAACGCTGCCTTGTCCGGGGATAAAGTTTACTACCCCATCAGGTAAACCGGCTTCCTGGAATACTTTCATCAATAAATAATTGGAATGAATAGCCGTAGTAGACGGTTTCCAAACAGCCACATTTCCCATCATCGCAGGCGCCATATTCAGGTTTCCGGCAATAGAAGTGAAGTTAAATGGGCTCAATGAGAAAACAAAACCTTCCAGCGCCCTGTATTCCATCCGGTTAATAATGCCTGTATCCGAATAAGGCTGATCTTCATAAATTTGTCCGGCATAGAATGCGCTGAAACGTAAAAAATCAATCAATTCGCAAGGGGCGTCAATCTCTGCCTGGAAAGGGCTTTTACTCTGCCCCAGCATCACGGAGGCATTCAAGAGGTAACGATATTTCGTTGCAAACAATTCGGCAATACGCATCATAAGCGAAGCCCGTTCTACCCAAGGTAATTCCGACCATTCATTATGAGCTTTCATAGCGGCGTCAATAGCCATTTGTACCTCTTTTTCTCCGGCTTTATGATAAGTAGCCAATACATGCTTATGGTCGTGAGGCATAACCACTTTACCTATGTTACCGGTTCTGATTTCTTTACCTCCAATAATCAAAGGAATATCCCATTCTTCAGACGACAATTGTGCTAACGCTTTTTTTAGTGACGTTTTTTCGGGCGTTCCTGGCGCATAAGCTTTTACCGGTTCATTGATAGGTTTAGCGAATTTAAAGATTGCATTATTCATGATACATTAAAAATTAAAATGATACTTTTTTTATTTGGCTCGTAAACTTAACGAAAAAAAATTTGTATTAAAAGAGCAATGCCGTTAAATAAGTTTTAAAGGGAATATTGATATGTTTTAACAATAAATTATTTCTGATAAATGATGTCAATTGCCTTTTCCAAAAGTTCGTCACGTCCCTCACGAATTCCTTTAATGGTGGGTTTTATTTCAATATCCGGTACAATACCCACTCGCTGAGTTTCCCGACCATCCGGATAGTAAATACCATTGCCGGAAATACGAGTCTTTAGCCCACCGGGAAGAATAACTTCCGATACATTTCCTTCGTAGCCGCCTGTTTGGCTTCCTACAATTGTAGTATGTTTCCCTGCCCGAAATGCCATAGCCGTGTATTCTGCATTACTTGCAGTCTCCTCATTGACGATGACTACTAATTTCCCGTTATAGGATTCTTTTGATTCAGGTATTTTATAAGCTGAAGATAAAGTAAATTCTCCGGGATTATCAGGATTCCCTTGTGTCGCTTTTGAAAAAGGGGTAGTCTCAGACACGAAATAAGGAGCCAACATATTAAAAATATCAGGTGGATAATTTCGAATGTCAATAATAATTCCTTTGGTGTACTTAAACTTTTGCTTAATACCGGGAATATCTTTTTTTGTAATAGTTTTCATGTCAATGTAACCAATATCTTTACCTATGAACTTATAACATTGAACCGTATCATTTCTGCTATATAAATAATTAACCCAATTGCTTCTTCGTTCAGTATTTATCTCTTTCTGTTCTGTTTTACAGGATGAACTATATTTTATTTGAATATAGTTTTGATTTGTGCGAAGTATATCTTGGGCAATGCGCCTCATCTTCTCCGATTCATTGGTGCCCGTATAATATCGTTTCATACTGTCAACAATGGCCTCAACAGGGTTTCCTTCTATGTGGGTAATGATATCCCCCATTCTCAATTCGGGATCTTTGGTTTTCATTACGATCAATTTGTTTTCAACAAATTTAAGAAGGGCAGGAACCTGTCTGGAACCTTTCAATGATTCTATTCTTTCCCATCCGTCCCATGAAAAAGCATGTGAATCACAAATCTCCTCCAAAAGCAAAGCCGATGTTAATTCATATTCCAACCGGCTTGTTGCTTCAATAAAATATGGAATATATTCTTTAAGAATCGAATCCCAATTCTTATCTGTCAACTGTTTATATGGAAAGAAGTAATTAATGATATTCCAATACCGAAACAAAGACAACAAACGGAATCCGGCATCCGGAAGATGATCATTCCCCATATATGTTTCTTCATTCAGGAATATTGGATTCTCAAGATATGGGCGCATCTTAACATAATAGTTAAAGCCCTGATTCCTGTTAGTATATATTTTTTGTAACAAATTCTTTAATTTCAAACTGATATTGCTGTTCTCTATCCATGATAAATCCGGCTTTAAAAAAGCAGTATCAGAGGTCGGCTGGCAGGTCTTACATTTTGATATTCTCCCATATTGGTTAATCCATTTTAATAATACTTTGTCGCGTTGTAGACAATCGGTTGTGCTAAGGTAAACCGGCAAAATTCTGAACAGTTCATAATCCCAATTGTAATTTCCTTTCGCTATTTCCGGATGATGATATTTTAAAAACCCCCATATTCTTCCCAATAAATCCAAATCATCTATTTTTTGCCGAGTCAGTTTCGGGAAAAAAACATCAGATTGAGCACCAAATTCTTTATCATCTTTAGCCGGAAAATGTTTCGGTTTATATAGTTTTACTTCTGTAATATCTTTCCCGTCAATAATAACTTTCAAATCATCTAACCACATTTTTCCCTTCCCACTTAATAATCCGCCAATTTCGATTTCATTATCCTCTGCAGGGTACATGTCTAATGTTATCTCATATCTCTTCCAGTCATTCGTGCCGGTTATCCCATTATGCTCCATAAATGATAGTGCGTATGGTTTCCAAAAACTATCGGGATCAATCATCAGCCACAATCCGGCAAAACCGTCGGTAACGTTTTCTGTCTTGATGTATCCTGACAATGTAATTTTTTCCCCTTCATAATTGTATGGGAGTTTTAAAGTGAACCCATGGTAATCGGTGATATCTCCTGTGAATTCCATGGCAATAGCATATTTCCCGGATTTAACGTTTATGGAATCCAAAGAGACAGAATAACCGGGGTGTTGATGATCGATATTCCAGTTTTTGGGTAATCCATTTTCAATGTCTTCAAAACTTAAATTTAAGTTTTTGCTGTTTTTACCCGTTTGATGGCAACCTGTATATAATATGAAGAAAATAAATATAGAAAATAATATCGACGCTTTCATTATGAACTATGTTTATTTACAGATTCATGGTCAGGTGGATGATGGCATAATCTTTTTTCATTTGATTCTTGTTCCGCTATTCTTATTTATTTCGGAAGCATGTGTAATGATCACTTCTTTAACTCCTGAACGGATTGCTTCGAATGCGTTTTCAAGTTTAGGAATCATACCTCCTTGTATAATGCCTTCTTGTACGTATTGCTTAAATAATTCGTCTGTTAGTTCGGGGATAACGCTGTTGTCGTTATTTTCGTCTGTCAGTACTCCTCTCTTTTCAAAGCAAAAGACCAATGTTACATCAAAATGAGAGGCTAAAGCCTTGGCTGTTTCGGCTGCTATCGTATCGGCATTGGTGTTCAATAAATGTCCTTGTTTATCATGCGTCAACGGTGCCAGTACCGGGACAATATGCTGCTGTAAAAGCGACACTAAACAATCTGCATTTACTTTTTTTACATCTCCTACATAACCATAATCAATATCTTTCACCAGACGTTTGGACGAACATATCAGGTTCATATCTGCACCCGTAAGCCCTAATGCATTTATCTCTAACGCTTGCAGGCCTGCCACTATATTTTTATTCACCAGACCACCAAACACCATTGTAACAATTTTCAGCATCTCCAGATTTGTAATTCTACGACCATTCACAATTTCGGTTTCTACGCCTAACTGAGACGCCAACCGTGTAGCCGAACGTCCTCCGCCGTGAACCAACACCTTACAACCTTCGATGCCTGCAAAGTCGTGCAGCAAACGTGTCAACGACTCCTCTTCTTCTACAATCTTTCCTCCTACCTTAATCAGGGTCAACTTTTCCATATATATGACTATTTATCTATTTATTATTTTAAGCGTAAAGATACAAAAAAAGAAAGATTTATTACCTTTGCACAAGTATGCGGTAGTAGCTCAGTTGGTAGAGCAACAGCTTCCCAAGCTGAGGGTCACGAGTTCGAGCCTCGCCTACCGCTCCAAACCAAGAGAGAGGGTATGTGCCCCCTCTCTTTTTTCTTTTTACTGTTCTCATTAGTCAAGGTGAGGACGATCACATTCTTTTTCTTCTACCTCTGTCTCCAAGGCCTCATAGTACATGTTCTGTCGTGTATCACGCAGGATGGCTCCCGGCGAGAAGATGATACGCACTTTCTTGATCTTGTTGGCGTTCAGATCCTCTTTGGTTGCTGCTCCTTGCGAGCTAATAGAGAGGCGGAAGTTTCCCAGTTCGCCCAGTTGCACTACGTTGCCCGAGGATAGTTCCAGGTCCATCGCCCAGGCAAGAGAATCAAATACTGCTTTCACGTCGGCGGATGACACGGTAGAGCGTGCTGAAATCAATTTGCAGATTTTATCTACCCCCGATAATCCCGAGCTTTTGGCTACGGCATAGTACTTTATTTCCCCTTTCTCTTTTCCACTTAGCACCTTACGTGCAACTTTTTTGAATTTTAATGACATAATCGTAAATTTTTAAAGTTATGAATTTTTAAAGTCAATAATCACTGACAATGCAAATATACAACCGTTCAAAACCCGTTTATCTGTAAGTGTCGGTAAGCGTCAGTAAGCGTCGATCAATGTCGGTAAATAAATCCAATCCAAATGATTGTTGTGAAGCTTTTGGTAAGGCATTACGATGGTTTTACAAAAGTACCACAATGGCTTTGTAAAAGTATTACAATAACTTGGTTCAGACTATGTGATGTTTTTCTAGAAGAAATTTATATATTCGAGTGAATGTGAAGATTCGTGAGGATCTTTCTTTGTATTCTCGCAAGAGAGTATTTCTTTATTTCTTTTTATTTCTTTTCTTTTGTGGATTAATGTATACATTTATTGAATTAATGTGAACATTAATTTTTTAAAGAGAGTCACCTTGGCTAGATAACTCTCTTTGTTTATGCGTGTTAAAACGTTATTTCCAAGCATTTGGTTGTATCAGATAAGATTTACCGCTTTCGTCGGTACCCATTGCCTGAATTTGTGAATCCGGTATTGGGAACATTACTTTTTCAGGCGGTAAATAAGAGGCAGATTCAAACTTAGGAATAGGCACCTTTTCGTAATCTAAATAAGCGCGTAATTCGGATGACATATAATCACCTCCCCAACGTGCCAAATCAAACCAGCGTTGTCCTTCCATAGCCAATTCTAATTTGCGTTCCATACGAATAGCCTTTATACAAGTCTCTTGGCTCGAAAAAGCCTGATGAGTTGAAGGATATTGTTCTACTTTATAAGTAGCGGCAGGCGTACCATCTTCGTTTCTTATGATATTTACATCTAATGCGGCACGTGCTCTAACTTGGTTTACCTGATCCATTGCGCCTTTCAAATCGCCATCATTAGCCAAGCATTCGGCATATAATAACAGGGCATCACGTACGCTTAGATATTGAATATTCATAGCCGAACCGGGCGACCAACCCAAACCATAGCTTGGACTGCCTAATTCTGCATTAAACATTTCCAGCGTGTACACGTGTTTTTTGGGTAAAAAGATTCCACCATTCGTTGGGTTACGAATCCAGTCTCTTCCCGGGAAGCCCCAATCTTTGTAAGGTACATGATAGCGACCTACTGCAAAGTCTAAACGAGGGTCTACTGCAATATCTTTGTCGTTCTCTACAAAAGCATCTGTGTTTATTTGCTTAGAAACAGATGGTTTAGAGCGGTATTCGCCATTTAGATAAGGAAGTCCGTTTTCATCTACCTGATATGAATTAACCAATTCGAAAGAAGGCTGATAAAAACCGCAACAACCACCTGGCCCTGAGTTATGCGGATAACAAAGAGACATGCCTGAATTTGCATTATTATTCGGTCCATCAATGGAGAATTGTATTTCCCAGATAGATTCCGGACTGGTATTATCACGCATCGCATCCCAATTTTGTGTCAGATCGTCTGCTAATCCATATTTCAAACCGAAAGAGGTTTGTCCCTCTGTCAATACTTTAGCTAAGATAGGTTTTGCTTCTGCTATTTTACCATATTGCATTAGTATCTTTGCTTTTAGCATTTGTGCTGCCCATACGTTTACACGTCCGGGAACGGGATCACCTCCGCCGGCAGGACGATGTATTTCCGGCAGGCCTTCAATCGCTTTATCAATATCGGCAATGATCAAGGGATAAATGTCTTTGTCATTCGCTACTTTTGGATTGTTTTCCATATATGTTTCATCTACATAAGGAATGTAAGGACCGAATACCTTTACTCCTTCAAAATAAAACATGGCACGTAGCATATATACCTCAGCCTTACGTGTATTACGAAGCGCTTCATCCATTTCGGCTTTGTTCAATACATTCAGTGCTAATGAGGCGCGTTTGCTGCCTTTATAAACCCATTTCCATTTTTCACCCAGATAGCTATTGGTAGAAAGTGTGTTGTATAATTCCATCTCATTAAGTACGGATTGGTCGCCGGGGTCGGAACCTTTATTGGCATCTCCTCCGTACATTCCACCGAAAGTCCAGTTAAAAATACTTGCTCCCCAGTCATTTTCATGCAGGTTGGCATATGTACTTGTTACTAATAATTCTGCTCCCTGCTCATTGTCGAGCACTTCCGGAGCCAAACTGCCTTGCGGATCTTTATAAAGGAAATCTTCCCCACAAGAACCGAACGTTAGTAAAGCAGCAAATCCTATGATTGTTAAAAGCTTATGTTTCATAATTTATTTTTCGATTAACAAATGTTATTAAAATGCAAAGTTAACACCGAATGTAAATCCTCTTAATGTAGGAATACCTCCCATATCCAATCCTCTACGTCTATCCGGATTATCTTCATTAATATTCGCATTTGTAAATTCCGGATCCAAACCCGAATAACCCGTAATTGTAAATAGGTTTTCGGCTTGTATGTACAAACGAAGATTAGAGATGGTGGCCTTACGCACAAACTCTTTGGGGAAGGTATATCCTAATACTAAGTTTTTCAGTTTCAGGAACGAACCATCCTCCACATAGTAAGAACTTGCGTTTGTACCCGAATAACCATCCTGATAATCCAACACCGGTAAGATAGCATTTCTGTTGTCTCCGCCTTTTGTCCATGATTGGTCTTTCATACGGGTGGAGCGATTGCCTTCAAACAACCAGAAATCGGTAAAATATTTCGTGTTGTTAAATAAGTCATTTCCAATCGTTGAATAGAAAAATGCTGTTAAATCAAAGTTTTTGTAGCTAAGTCCTAGGTTCAGCCCCATAATCAAATCCGGGTGAGGATTACCAATATAGGTACGGTCGGCTTCCGTTAATCTTTGATTTTCATCGGTGTCGGCAAATTTAAATTTACCAACAAAAGCTTCTGCTTCTTCAAGTGTTTGGAAATTACGGCCCAGAGGCATCCGATCCAATACCTCTTGTGCTGTTTCATAGAAGCCGTCTACTTTATATCCATAGAACATAGAGATGGGTTGTCCTTTGGTGGTACGTAAAAAGTCTCCCGATATACGTGCACCACCCGACATCAACGCATAATTGTCGGCTTCCGATAGTCTTACTACCTCATTTTTGTATCTTGATAAATTCAAACCGACATCCCACGACCAGTCGCCTTTTGCATCCCGATAATTCAGATTAATATCCCAACCGGTATTTTTCATATCACCGAAGTTGATAAACGGAGGATCTGCTTCACCAGCCAGGTTACTATAAGCTGCTTGAACTAACATATCACTCGTTTTCTTCGTATACCATTCGATACCAACGCCAAACTTACCATTCAGGATGGTGGCATCCAAACCGATGTTCCACATATCTGTAGATTCCCAACGTGTATCTTCATTGCCATAACGTTGCAAACGGAAACCTCTGGTACTGGTTCTGTTGCTTCCGCCAAAGTCATAACTTGTTAATTCCGGATTGGTGGTATATTCATACGCAAAATTTGCTGTACGCGGCACTTCCGAATTACCTGTTTTACCAAATCCTATGCGAAGTTTCAAATCATCCAGCCAATTCCGTGTAGACGCCATAAAGCTTTCTTCCGACATACGCCATCCTAAAGAAAATGCAGGGAACACACCGTAACGGTTTAGTTTTGAAAAGCGTGACACACCATCCCGACGAATATTAGCTGTAACCAGATACTTGTCGCGGAAAGAATAATCTACGCGTCCGAAAATACCAAAAAGGGCCATTTCGCCTCTGTATTCCGAGGAGTTGGTGCGTTTTAGGTTGTTTTCACCCATTTCTAGCACCCATGTATCCGTATTATCTTCATGTAAAAAGCCATAACGCCTGGCCGTTAAACGTTTTCCCAGGTTATCACGAATGGCTTCTGTTCCGGCAAGTACGGCAAGTTTATGCGTTTCATTAAATACAACGTTATACGTTAATGTATTTGTAAAAACCCAACGTATTGTAAACTCACCCCGTTCTTCCAGGTTGTTTTCACCTGTAGATTCGGAAAACTCCGGATTCATTTTTTCCATACGATAATAGTAATGGTTTCGAGAATCTATCCCAAAACTGCTCCGGAATGTCAAGCCTTTGTATAAATCAAGTTCGCCCCAAATGTTTCCGAATACACGTCCGTTGCTATAATAATTATCCGCATTTCTTTTTTGGAGAGCCACCGGGTTTTGCCAGTTGCCTGTTCCGGCTATTTTAGAACCGGCAAAATTATTTTGAATATCGTATACCGGTACCCACGGAGAAGCACGATACGACCATGAGTAAGGAGTAGCTTCACCACCTTCGGGAGATCTTCCTAAATCTTTAGTCCAGGCATAGGTGAGATTTTCGCCAAAACGCAACCAAGGACGAACGTTAAACGACGTATTGGCACGAACCTGATAACGTTTATAATAGGTTTCAATGATTGTACCCTGTTGATCAAAATAGTTGGCACTCATCGTATATTGTCCTTTATCAGTACCTCCCGACAGCGTAATCTGATGGTTTTGAATGGTACCTGTCCGATCAATCTCGTCCCACCAATTTGTATCCGAGAAAGGCACCAGCATATTCGACGGGAATCGATAATCATTGATACTAATATCCTGTCGACCACCTGCACCGGATACGGTCATGTAGTTTGGAATAGTAGGAGAATCTCCTGTTCCGAACTGCACATGAGAGGGCTTATTGTCGGATCCTAAAATAGCATACGAATTTTTCTTCGCTTCCCACTCCAGATCCAAACGATCTCTCGAACTTACCACATCGTATTTTTTTGTCGTATTCTGAATACCGAAATATCCGTCATACGTCAAAACCGGTTGACCTGTTTTGGTTCCTTTCTTCGTAGTAATCAAAATAACGCCATTCGCAGCCTGTGCTCCATAGATAGCTGCCGAAGAAGCATCTTTCAATACTTGCATAGATTCGATGTCATTAGGATTCAGAGAGGATAAGTCTTGGTTTCGAGTAGAAACTCCGTCGATTACGTATAATGGGCCGTTGTCGTTAATGGTATTGATACCACGAATACGTACCATCGACTGCGAACCCGGCGCTCCGGTTGAACCTACATACACGCCGGCAGCTTTACCTTGCAACTGCTGAGTAGCCGAAGATCCTGTCGTTTTCAACAATTCTTTGGTATCTACCACAGCTACCGAACCGGTAATGTCTTTTTTCTGCTGGGTGCTATAACCCACTACTACTACTTCATCCAGATTTTGAGTGTCTTCGCGAAGTTCCACATTCATCACATTTCCTGTAACAGGAAGTGTTTGAAACAAATAACCGACATAAGAAAATACCAAAACGGCATTGGTTCCTCCTACATCCAGTGAATACTCACCATTAAAATCTGTGATTGTACCATTTGTAGTTCCTCTTTCAACTACATTTACACCAATAAGGGGTTCGCCCTTAATGTCTTTTACCGTTCCGGTAACTTTGCGAGCTTGTTGTTCTACTGCTACTTTAGGAGTTTCAGCATTGGCAAACGGGATAGCTCCCGCAAATGCTAATAACCCACAAAGGACAAGACTAAGCCCGCTTCTCAAAAAAGCCACTTGTTTACTCATCATAACAAAAATAGGTTAACATTAATAATAACGCCTTTTTTAAACACGAAACAAATATAAAGTTTATATCATAAATTATATGTTTTTTGTCTTTTTTTTTTCAATTCTGTGTTTTTTTTAAAAAGAAGCCAAAACAGCGGGATCTGATCTGTTCCTGAAAGGATAAATCAAATTATCATTATGCTAAATGTTAACGCACGTCTTTCGTGTCTGTTGCACAACTTTATTTATGGAAATCTTTTAATTTTCGCTGGAGTTCTTGGCGGGCAAAAAAGATACGGCTTTTGATCGTTCCCAATGGCTTATCAAGTTTTTCAGCGATTTCTCTATATTTAAAACCACTTACATACATAGAGAACGGAATTTTCAACTCATCACTTAATTTATTGATTATATTCGTGATTTCTTGTATCTGACACGAACCGTCGGGCGAATCAAAACCGGATTCATTCAATACTTCCAGGTTATACAAATTGGCATTTTGTTCAATTAGCGTCTGGGAACGAACAATCTTATGGTAATTATTAATGAAAATATTTCGCATAACCGTTAGTACCCAGCCTTTAAAATTCACATTATCAACAAATTTATCCTGATTCTTTAAAACTTTAAGCGTGGTATCTTGTAATAAGTCTTGAGCGTCATCCCTGTTCGCTGTGAGTATCAATGCAAAATTCATCATGTTATCTTGCATACTCAATAATTTTTGCTGAAATTGCAACGCATTCATAATTGTAGGTGTTTTTAGTTTATATTGTTTGGCATATCTTGCTTTGAAGACATACCAAATATATGAAATAAATATGTAACTATTTAATTTATTGATTAATATTAATAATAATAATACTTACTTTAATGTTTTATATTAAATTTAACGAGTACCGGTAAAATTTATATTCTTCATTTAAATGGATAGCTGCAATCGAAAAAGATAAGGTTATAATATATAAGTAACATCAAAAAGATAGTCGCAATGTATAAATTTAAATTGTCCAAACATTATTTTTTAGGTATATTTTTAATAATGGTTTCTCTTCCGTTAAAAGCAGAAAAACAGGCCGTAGTATACGAAATCGGTATAAAAAAAGAGATTGACAATACCACCCGTCTCTATTTAAGAAATGGTTTGGATGAAGCCAATTCGCTTAGTGTAGACGCTATCCTGATCCACCTGAATACCTATGGAGGATTGGTAGATGTAGCCGATTCTATGCGAACCGCCATTTTATATAACCCAATCCCTGTATATGTTTTTATTGATAATAATGCTGCATCTGCCGGAGCTCTTATTTCTATTGCCGCAAAAAAAATATATATGAGAAAAGGTGCCAATATCGGAGCTGCAACCGTTGTTAATCAAACAGGTGAAGCTATGCCCGACAAATATCAGTCGTACATGCGTTCTATGATACGTTCTACTGCCGAAGCACAAGGAAAAGACACGATTGTACAAGGAAGGGATACCCTAATCAAATGGATACGAGACCCAGCCATAGCCGAAGCAATGGTAGACGATCGCGTCGTTATTCCCGACCTGATCGATTCCGGAAAAGTATTGACCTTCACAGCCGAAGAAGCCTTGAAATGGGGCTATTGTGATGGAATCGCCGAATCGGTAGATGAAGTAATTACTCGATACCTGGGTTATTCCGATTATGAATTAATAGGTTACGAACCTTCCTGGCTAGACGATGTGAAAGGTTTTTTAATGAATCCTATATTTCAATCTTTGTTAATTCTTATTATAATCGGTGGTATTTATTTTGAATTGCAAACGCCTGGCATCGGTTTCCCTTCTGCTGCCGCAATTATAGCTGCTATTCTTTATTTTGCTCCTTTATATATTGATGGACTAGCCGAAAACTGGGAGATATTAGTATTTTTCGCCGGAATAATATTAATCGCCGCCGAGATATTTGTAATTCCCGGTTTTGGTGTTGCCGGAATAAGTGGTATTATTTTTATTCTGGGAGGCCTTACTATAAGTTTGTTGAACAATACAGGCTTTAATTTTGAAAACGTAACCATTCCCGAATTCGGACAGGCTACATTAACGGTATTAATGGGTTTAGGGCTTAGCTTCATCCTGATGCTCTGGCTATCCAGTAAAATCGGAAGTAAGAGGGGAATATTCAGAAAAATAGCGCTGACTACTGATTTAGAAAAAGCTATCTCCACGCCTGTATTAATAGAGTTGATAGGGAAAGAAGGAACAGCGGCAACCGTTTTACGGCCATCAGGAAAAGTATGGATTGACAATGAAATGTACGACGGCGTTTCGGAATCAGGTTTCATAGATAAAGGAACCCCCGTAAAAGTGATCCGTTTTGAAAATGCCCAAGTATATGTTCAAACAATACGCCGATAACGTTTTCCCACACAGTTTAAAAAAAATAAAAATTAAATACAATATTAAAATAATTAATCAATATTAAAAAGAAATGTGTAGCTTAGCAGTCTGTTTTCACTATAAGTAGTTAAATGTAGTATACCTTTTATGTTATTTAGATTTATCGGTATAATACCCAGCCGTTATGACTCTGCCCATTTTCCGGGGAAACCTTTAGTGGATTTAGGAGGAAAACCAATGATTCAGCATGTCTATGAAAGGGCTAAGGAAGCATTGGAAGAGGTATTTGTCGCCACAGATGACATCCGGATTGAAAAAGCGGTAAAAGCATTTGGAGGAAATGTCGTTATGACTTCCCATAAACATAAAAGCGGTACGGAGCGTTGCTATGAAGCTTACTCAAGAATTGGCAGAAGATGTAACGTAATTGTTAATATACGAGACGACAAACCATTTATACTGCCTTCACAAATAGAATTACTTAAATCTTATTTTACCGATTACAGTATACAAATTGCGACATTAGCGACTCCTTTTAAAGCTGAGGACAATTTTGCAATGGTCTTATCCAATAAGAATTCGCCCAAAGTTGTTATAAACAAGCTTCACGAAGCCATGTATTTCAGCCGTTCCGTTATTCCTTATATAAGGGGGAAAAGCCACACGGAATGGTCGGCTATTCATACTTATTACAAGCATGTCAGGTTATATGCTTACCGTTCCGACGTGTTGAAAGAACTGGCTCATTTGCCTCAGTCTCCTTTGGAAATAGCCGAAGGTCTCGAACAGATTCGCTGGCTGGAATACGGATATAAAATAAAGGTAGCCATTACAAATCAGGATATAATAAGTATTGATACCCCCAAAGATTTGGATGCATATCTTTAGACATGTTCCGCGTAATTTGTGTGTTACTTCATTGTTTCGGCGTCTATATCCTGATAGATCCGCTCTATGTCGCGTACACCGAAAGGGAGTTTACCTTTTGATAATTCAGGTATATTGAACGATTTAAGGGTATAATCGTACAAAGCAGGGTCTTGTTGCGGTAATACAAACGGTTTGTGTGCCGTTCCTTGTTCGTCTATATAAGCGAAATAGGGCTTTCCGTAAATACCATCGTCTCTCTTACTGGCAAATACAAACCAACGACTGTTGGACGACCAGCTGTGGTAGGTATCCGAACAAGCGGCATTTACTTCCGGCAGCTCATTTATTTCTCCCATATCCAAATCAATTAGTTGCAAATCCGCTTCTCTGTGCCAGATGGGGAAGGTTCCGTAATTGGCTACGGTATAGAGGAGGTATTTACCGTCGGGCGATGTCCGGGGATAGCAGACGGATTTTCCTGTTTCTACAGCATTTACGATTGTATCTACCTTATTTCCGAACGTACGTGTTGCCGTATCAAAGGGTATCCGGTACAGGCTATACATCAAATTATGTATATCGTCGGGAAGGGTTACGAAAGGAGCTTCGCAATAATAGACCGAGGTTCCGTCGGCAGAGAAAACGGGGAAGGTGCGAAACGGCTTTCCCGGCATTGTATCTGATGGAAAAGGTATTATTTTGTTTTCATCAAAATCGAGGATCACAAGGTCTGATTCCGTATCATATACTTCCAGGCGTTCGCTTCTAAAGGTATGAAATGCCGGAATGATATGATTCGTTGAAAATACGCCATAACGTCCCGACGGATGAAAATTGCCATATACAACCGGCGATGACATACCGGCTGCTTTTGTATTTAGTTTCCGAAATTGTCCGTTCCTGTTCAGTATCATTCCTCCTTTAGCTCCTCGTACATGGAGGAAAGACAGGTTTGGATCTTGGTTTCCATAAATGTGGCAATTCATGCAAGCGTTTCCCGTCAGGTTATTATCGGCAATTATCCGTTCTCCGAAATGTTCTATGTTCCGTTCTCTTACCTGGATAGCATTGTTCCATACTTCATAACCCGGTTCTATCAGGCGGTAGCTTAGATAAGGGTCTATTGCTTCGGACGTTACGTACCAGTGGAAGGGGGCATATTGTATCCATCCTTTTCTTGTCTTGGCTTTAATTTGTACGGTGATGGTATTGCCTTTTTCGGCCTCGAGTAGCGACTTCCATGTCTTTAATGAAAATTGTATTTTATAGCTATCCCGTATCAGTATCTCTTTGATAGCGCCTTTCAACTTTATTTCCACTACATCTGGTTTGTTGCGCAACAGGAAATTGAGTGGAGCTATATTATAAGGTATGGTTACATCCGCATAATCCGGATAGATAGGGGGGAGTTCTTCACTCGTCGTAACGTTTCCCGGCTGCCCGCAACTTAGTAGGTTTACGAGGCAACTCATCCATATCAAGTATATTCGTATATCCTTCATTGTTTCTCCATTTGTGCAAAATGGTAATAAAACCAATAGGTTTTACCAAAACGTTCGCGTAGTTGTTTTAAGTCGGCTCCGGACTGTTCGTAAATACGGGTATATTCCGCGAAATCTTTTATTAGTTCGGGGGAGATGGCATATGCAGCCCGTTCTTTCTGCATAGCTTTTGTAGTCGACAGTTTAATAAGCAAGGCTTCATCGTACAGTGTGGATGGGCGCACCTTGCCTTTATGCCACCGGTCGTACGTTTCGCCGAACGACCGGATGTCTTTGTTCAGCAAATAGAAGCATAGCAGATAATCCAGGGCATAGCTATTGCCGGGATTACTCTCTATCAATATATTCAACGAGGCGGGATAATCGGATGGCAAACGAAGCGTATCCCTCGTTGGGATTTGTAAACGCTTTGCTTTCAACCAGGGATAATCGTCTACGTTACCTGTAAGCATCTTCTCATGCGCTAAGGCCCATTTGCGATGGAATAACGTGGCATCAAGCATCCGCAGGTATTTACGGGCAGCAGCCGAATCATTATTGACGATGTTTATTTCGGCTAACCGCTTTACCATGCGCGAACTCCGGCGATTGGGCGAAAAAATCATGCCAAGCATCGCCAAATGTTGTGCCATATTCATATCGCCTAAATGGAAAAAGACATCACTGCTAAAAAATATATCTACCCAATTGGATTCAGGCCCTACTTGCAGAAACAATCCTTCGGAAAACGGTTGATAATAGTTCAGTAATCTGTCGGGTAGTTCGCCTTGTTCCGATAAGGCAATATTCGTATAATAGGTAGCCAGCGTATTCGACAAGTTGTATTCATCCGTTAATTCATAAACCTTCTTACGGTTTTCAAAATACGATTCGGAAGCTAAAGCAAGCGCTTTTTCATTGTTTAAGTTAATGTGGCTTACTTTCAATGTTTTTAATGGATATAAGTAAGCTTGTTTGGTAGTAAGCAAATAAACCCGCTTCATCATAAAAGGGAAGAAGCCCGCAATGGCAACTAATAGCAACCAATAAAGCAACTGTATCTTCTTCTGGCTGATTTCATAACAAATAATCAATACCGGAAACAGGAAGAAGGCCACACCAGCCATTGTATAAAGCGCCGGAAGAGTGATTACGCCATAGGCCAATGCTCCCCATTTCGTATCGATCCGGGTATATATTAAGGATATCGTCAAAACGAGTATAACAGACACAGACATGGAAAGCGGATAAGATAGCCCGGTATGCAAATAGCATGCAATCAATATCGGAATGAATGAAAGTAATGTGGTTTGTAAAAACCGTCTGTCCATTAATCCAAATGCACGCAATATTTGTATAATCAAACACCATTCTATCAGCAATACAATGCTCAGAACCGTAGCTCCCCCTCCCCGCAAATAAAAAAACTGGGTAAGGAAATCGCCCAAATAGGCCGCTAACCAGGCTGGATTCTCAAAATACGAAATAAAATAGTCGGCCGTCAGCAGGAATAGTTGTATTTGCTCTTTAAAGAATAAATGATAGGGAAAAACGAAATGGAACAATGAGAAACAACCTGCAGCCAAGACACCGCCTGTAGTTATCAGTATGCCTGTTTCTCTTCTGTCCATGGCTATTTTTATTCTTTTCTTTTTCGCTAGTTGAAACACTCAGCTCCGAATAAACTCACCGAATATGCTCTCTTACCCCTTCAGGGGGGTTGAGGGGTTATTTCTTTTTATTCTTTTGCTGCTTCTTCAGCACTTCCTGTTGTTGCTTTTGAGCTTCTTCCAGCCGCTTCATGAAACCTGACTTCTTTGCCGGTTTTTTCTTGTTTTCTTCCAGCTTAGCCAATAGTTTTTCTTCATTAATAAGGAAGCGGAAAGACAGCGTTTGCGCAATGGTTATTAATGTAGATACCAGGAAGTAGTAACTTAACGCCGATGCACTTTGGTTGAAGAAGAATAAGAACATCAATGGCATCATATACATCATCATCTTCATACCCGGCATTTGTTGTTGGCCGGTATTCATCATCTCCATATTAAACTTTGTATAGATGATATTTACAGCTGTCATTAAAATACAGAATAAACTGAGATGATTTCCCAAATAAGCAGAGATAAGAGGTATCTGGGCATTCCAGTGAATTACGGCGTCGTAAGTAGATAAGTCGTCTGCCCATAAGAAGCTCTGTTGGCGAAGTTCGATAGACGATGGAAAAAAGTTATACAAGGCTATCAAAATCGGGAATTGAAGCAACATCGGCAAACAACCGCTCATCGGACTCGCTCCTGCACGATTATATAACTCCATCGTCGCTTTCTGACGTTCCATTGCTTTATCCTGCCCGGGATATTTTTCATTCAGCGCTTCTACCTGCGGACGCAGTACGCGCATCTTGGCCGAAGATATATACGATTTATAGGTAAGTGGAAATAAAACAAGTTTTACAATCAGCGTAAGCAAGAAAATAATTAATCCGTAGCTGGTAAAGAATTTACCTAAAAAGTCGAAAATAGGAATAATAAAATATTGATTAATTACCCGGAAGAAACTGCCTCCCATCGGGACTAATTCCTCCAAATCCAATTCCTGTCCGGCTTCCACTCCTTTATCATATGCTTTCAATAAAGCATATTGATTTGGCCCTAAATAATAAGTAAGCGAAGTTAGCTCTTCTCCTTTCAAATCAAAAGGCACTGATGTGATTGTTTTAAAACGTTTCAGATAAGCGGATGTCGATACTAATTTTGAGTCTAGCGTAGTGGCTTCAAAACCATCTTGGGAAATCAAAACCGTAGCAAAGAACTTGTCTTTATAAGCTATCCACTTTAAACGATTTGCTACTTTCTCGCTCTGGTCTTTTACTTCACTCAGTTTTTCCACATCATCAGCCAGAAATTTGTAATACAATGCTGTATGCTGATCTTCATATTTACGGCCTTTTTCCTGTTGGCGTATATCTTGTTCCCACGTTAAATCAAGTGTGTTAGCGCTTGGCGATAAAATGCCGTTCAGTCCATGTCCTTGTATCGTATATTGAAGCATATAATCGTTTGGCTTCAACGAATACGCAAAGTCCAGATAAGAACCTTCGCCTATATTCAAACGCATCGTCAGGCTATTCGGATCATTTCCTTTTATCGGAGTAAAAAACATTTCAGCCGTACTTACCACACGGTTAGTAGCTGTTACCAACGTAAAATCCAGCTTTGATTCTTTTCCCTGAAAAAGAATAAGCGGCAGTGAATCGTGCGTTACATATTCTTTCAGCCGTGCATATTCCAAACTACCTCCTTTGGTGGATATACGGACTTCCAGCAAATCATTTTCCAAGGTAATGGTTTCTTCTTTGCCTTCCATTGCTTCGGCAAATACACCATATGTATGCTGCAATTGAACGTTTTTAACAGAGTCGGGAAGATTTTGCAATGAATCTTCTTTAAGGGCTGCTTGTTGTTCTTGTATCTGTTGTTCTATCTGCTGTACATATTCAACCCGATCGATTGAATCCTTGTAACGGCGTTGTGCTTCGACTTGTTCGGGCGAGGGCTGGTTCAACCAGGTAAATGCAAATAAAACAACTCCTATCAAAAGGAATCCTATTACTGTATTTTTATCCATTTATTCGATGTTATTTGTTTTCAATAGCCGCTTTTACAAAGCTGACAAAAAGGGGGTTAGGATTTATAACTGTACTATTATATTCCGGATGATATTGTACTCCTACAAACCATTTTAATTCAGGCAACTCCGCTACTTCAATCAAGCCTGTTTCCGGATTTTCACCTGTGAATCTCATTCCGGCATCTTCAAATTGTTTTTTATATTCATTATTAAATTCAAAACGATGCCGATGTCGTTCCTGTATCTGTTCTTTCCCATAAGCCTGCCAGGCTTTGGAGCCTTTTTGGAGTACACACTCATAAGCTCCCAAACGCATGGTTCCTCCCATATTGGTGATATTTTTCTGCTCTTCCATTAAGTCGATCACCTTATAAGGCGTATTCCGTGCCATCTCCGTAGAATTAGCCTCTTCGAGCCCCAATACATTCCGTGCAAATTCAATGACCATGCACTGCATACCTAAGCAAATACCCAAACAAGGCTTATTATTTTCACGGGCATATTTAATGGCGGCAAACTTACCCTCTATTCCGCGATTACCAAATCCGGGGGCTATCACAAGCCCATCCATACCTGATAAAAGCTCGGCTGCGTTGTTATCATTTATCTTTTCGGAATGAATCAGATGTAAATCCAACCGGCGATCATTATAAATAGCAGCAAGCAGCAACGATTCGTCTATCGATTTATAAGCATCCTGCAATTCTACATACTTACCTATTAAACCAATCTTTACGGTTTCCTTTGCGTTAGTCTTCCGGTCTAGAAATTCTCGCCATTGTTTCATTTCAGGCGTTGGCCCTACCTGCAAACCCACTTTTTCGAGCACCCTTATGTCTATCTCCTGTTTCTGCAATAATAAAGGAACTTCATAAATCGTAGGTACATCTACCGACTGCATAACCGAACCGTCCGCAACATTACAGAAAAGCGCTACTTTGCGGATGATATCATGGTTTAATAGTTTTTCCGTACGCAATACCAGGATGTCGGGCTGAATACCCAATTCCTGCAATTGCTTTACCGAGTGTTGGGTAGGCTTCGTTTTAAATTCTTTTGCCGCTGCGATATAAGGCACATAGGTTAGATGAACGCAAAGGCAATTTTTCCCTAATTCCCATTTTAGTTGACGAACACTTTCTATAAATGGCAACGACTCAATATCGCCTACTGTCCCGCCAATCTCAGTAATAACAAAGTCGAACTTATTTTTTGTACCTAACAGTTTTACATTACGCTTGATTTCATCGGTAATATGCGGTATAATCTGCACGGTCTTACCCAGGTAATCACCCCGCCGCTCTTTATCGATAACACTTTGATAAATACGTCCGGTTGTTACGTTATTGGCACGGGTTGTTTGTATATTAAGGAAACGCTCATAATGCCCTAAATCCAAATCGGTTTCACGTCCGTCTACGGTTACATAACACTCGCCATGTTCATACGGATTTAATGTTCCCGGATCTATATTAATATAAGGGTCGAACTTCTGAATGGTTACCTTATAGCCTCTTGCCTGAAGCAGCTTACCCAATGAAGCTGAAACGATACCTTTTCCCAAAGAAGAAACAACACCGCCCGTAACGAAAATATACTTTGTATCTGTCACTATAATAATTATTTAATTACCAGAAATAACATGCTCTGTTTTTACGAAAGTGCAAAGTTAGTCATTTTCGCCAACAGTTATTATGTAGTGGTTGACAATTTTTGTTATAATGCTTTGTCACCACCTGCCAATTCTCTTTCAACGTCTTCCCTACTTTTACTCTGCGTTACCATGTAAACACCGACGAATACGAGGATAGAAGAAATTATTTTACTGACTGAAAACGTATCCTGCCCAATCATTACAGCTATCAAAGACGCAACAATGGGCTGAGCATAGTTATACATGCTTAATGTGGTGGGACGGATACGCTTTAATGCCATAGGAATTAACAGATAAGGAATAAAGGTGGCTCCCATCAGCACATACATAATAGCGCTTATCTCTTTCCAATCAGTAGTTGTCCTGTAAAAAACAGCTGTATCAAACATCGACTGGTACATAAAAGGAGCAAGTACAATAGAGGAAAATAAAAACATCCATTTCATGAGAGTTACCGGAGAATAACGCTGACTGAGGGGCTTGGATATCACTACATATATAGAATAGATAAATCCGCTGGTTACAATCTTTAAGTCGCCTTCCAAACTACCTGCCTGATTGGATACATAGGTAGACGAAAGGATAAGCAATACACCGCCGGTTGCCCCTATCAATACGCCGAAGGCTTTTAGTTTGGTAATCGGCTCCTTCAGGATTAAAGCGGCAAGCAACATAACAAAAATAGGTCCCGACGTAGCAATGATAGAAGCATCCACAGGAGAAGTCTGGCTCAATCCCCAAAGAAACAGGCTTTGATTAAAAGCAATTCCACACATACCGCAGATAAAGAGAAGCCCAATATCTTTCAAAGGAACTTCCTCTTTCTTCATAAACAAAGATGTCAGCCAGAACATAACACAAGCAAACAGCATACGCATAATTGTTAAAGCTTCGGGCTGTACTAAATCCGGAAGTAAATATTTCGATATGGGCATGTTGATACCGAACAACACATTTGCCAAAAGAATAAAAAGATGCCCCTTTAGCTTTTCTTTCCCCAACATAAATTAATTATTGCTGTTTTAACGACGAGCAAAAGTATACATTAAATTCTCATAATACGGTTTTATAGTTGTAAATTGTAATCATGTGGTTGTAAATCTCGTAATTGTGGAAGTTGTATAAGTTGTAAATCCTGTTTGAAATCATTCAAATTCAGGGGTAAATATTAAAGTTACTGTTTTTGCTATTAACATGAATTAAATAGTTTT
>JAISDJ010000145.1 GCA_031264865.1 Tannerellaceae bacterium
CATTGAATTCTATATTTCCGGCAGGAAGAATCGTTCTGTCGTTGTTAACTGACAATTCGGAGTCTAACGGATAACCCATCCAAAATTTCAAATCCAACAAAGTGTTTTGTAATATGGATGCTGCTTTGCCATGGTTTTCTTCCTGTTCTTTCAACAGGCTCGCCGATTGATTGAACGATATTTTATCCGTCAATCCTTTGTCGAACTGCTGTGTAATCAAACAGTGAATTTCGGCGTAGCCACGATAGCGTTTCCCTGCAATATCCAGATTTTCCTGCTGTTGTTGTACCATATAAAAGGCCATACTGACATTTCGGGACAACAACCTTTTCAATGATTGAAACTCGCTTTGCGCAGCCTGCTGCCTCAATGCAGACAGTTTGATGTTTTGCCATGCTTCCACATCCACTAATTTCATACGAGCCTGCAATCCATAGTTGCCCATCCACGGTGTTCCGGTAGGAACGGCTACGAACGTTCCGGGTTCGCCACCGATAATTTCCGCCGGAAATGTTTGAATCGGTATTTGCCAATAATAATCTAAGCCTGCGGCCAGTTCAACCTCCGGCGTAAGCTGCGCCCATGCCGATTTTTCAGCCATTGTTGCCGCCAATTGATTCTGCGTTTGTGATAACAGGCCTTTGTTGTTGTCCATTGCATAGGCAAGGCAACTGTCAAGTGTCCACTGTTGCGCCGGCAAATTGAACGACAGGAATAACCCAATTCCGATGATACAAATTCTCGCTGCCATACCTGTTATTTTCTTAGAAACCGTACCTGATACCGACGGATGCATAAGGTGATACGGAGAAATAGAAATCGTTGTTCGTTGCAAACATGCCTTTCAACGTTCTGTCGCTATAATAGGCCGGGCGGTAAGCATTTATGCCGGCCATAACAGGCATGGACAGGCCCGTTTGGCCGAATTTGATTTCGGAACGAAGCCCGGTAACCAGGTATTGGTGGGTAAACATTACATCCTTGCCGTCTTTTTCCAATAAGGCCATTTGCCCGTTCATCTCGAAGGCTAAAGACAAGGCAAAATAATCGTTGAAATTATAACCTGCCGATAAATCCATACCTTCGCTTAACGAAACGTTTACTTTGAACTTTCCTTCGTAGCTCCAATTCAGATATAAGGCAGGAAAAACCATCGGATAACCGAATGTGCTGTTTACAGCCAAACCACCGCCAATATCCAGGTTGGGTTTTAAATGCCTGATAAAAATTACCCCAGCGCTACCAAGTACATTTTTATACCTGATGTTGGAAAGTTCGGTAAAAGGGGCATAAATGCCCATCCCGACGCTTGCCATCATAGACCATTTATCGTTTAGTGGCCTTAAATGGAATATCCCAAATTGCAGGTTCATGATTTCGGAAACCATATTATCGGTAAAATTCCTGTTGTTCAACGATGCGTATGCTCCGCCAATACCTACGCCCCATGCCGTAGGATGGCCATTCTCATTCTTTTTCAGATAGAAAGGTATATTGGCATTCCCTTGCCAAACGATAGCTGAGCCTTCGCTATTACCGATTCTTTCGCTTGGCTTATCACCGCTTGGCATATACCAATAGCCCGATTTACCAATGTATTCCGACTTAAAAGACACTTGCGCATTTCCTTCTGCACAGAAAAAGATTCCCGCTATGAGTAAACAAATTGATAGTAATCTCATGATTTAAAAAATGTATGTTTGACGTTCTGATTTATGATTCTGTGGCAAATGTCCGCAGGAACAGGTGTGTCACAAAAATCTTTTGACCAATAGCAGCGTGGCAGTGACCACCGGTAAAAGAGAGTTTTAAAAATAATTTGTATGAAATTTAACAGATAACCGAATAAAAGTCGATTATCTAAATATTTTTGTCCATATTTGCATTCGTATTAAGGTATAAAAGAGGATGAAGGCTTTAGAGCAATTTGGTATTATTCCCATTGATTCTGCGACATTGACAACGGTTTTGAATGGCTATAAATCGCCTAATGATAAGATTTCCTCAATGGAAAAATCAGGCGACTTGATTCGTTTGAAGAAGGGATTGTTTATAGTGTCGTCGAAAGTAAGTAATCAAAATATTTCCCGTGAACTGGTGGCTAATCACCTTTACGGGCCATCCTATGTTTCTCTTGAAAGCGCATTGTCTTTTTATGGGTTGATTCCTGAAAAGGTGTATGCAGTTCGTTCGGTTACAACCCGACTTTCAAAGGAATATGTTACGCCGCTTGGCAATTACGAATATGTGACCGTTTCCGAAGACTACTTCCCAATTGGCATTCGGCAGGAAATCGTAAATAACCGGTATGCTTACTTGATTGCTACGCCTGAAAAGGCGATATGCGATATGATTGCAACCACACGCAACCTGCGATTACGATCTGTCAGGGCAATGCAGGAATATATAGAGGAAGATTTAAGGATAGACCTTTCTTCTACTGAATCATTTGATACAGGCATTATCAGGCAGTGCATCGCCACAGGCAAAAAGGAAATAGAATTTACACAACTTTTAAAATTTCTGGATCAATGAGCAATAACGTATTCGACCAAATGTTGTCGCGTTACAAAGTAAAAACAAACGACGACTATACCAACGCCCTTCACGAAGTCATGCAGCAAACGACTTTGGCAGGCTTGTATAGGGGAGGTTTTTATAATAAGGCTGCTTTTTATGGTGGCACATGCCTTCGTATCTTCTATGGAATGCAACGTTTTTCGGAAGACATGGACTTTTCGTTGTTGCAACCTGACAAAGATTTTAAGTTAGAAGATTATTTTGAATATATCGTTGCCGAATTTAAGGCACTTGGTCGCGATGTAGTTATCACCAAAAAGGAAAAGAAGCAGCAAACTAATGTAGAATCTGCTTTCCTAAAAGACAATACGGCAATTTATAACTTGCAGTTCAGAACGGAAAAGAGCGTAAAAATCAAACTAGAAGTGGATGTAAACCCACCATCGGGATTTATAACCGAATATAAATTGCTGCTGCTTCCGTTTTCGTTTATGACCCGTTGCTACGTGTTACCTGATTTGTATGCAGGAAAAATGCACGCTTTGTTGTTCCGCGCTTGGAAAAACAGAGTTAAGGGGCGTGATTGGTATGACTTTGAATGGTATGTACGGAATAATGTGGTTTTGGATTTCAATCACCTTTGTCAACGTTCCCGTCAGTCAGGTTCATTGAAAGAAGGTGAATTGACACAGGATTCTTTCACACAACTATTGAAAGATAAAATTGCGAGAACCAACATCGAAATGGTAAAAAACGATGTCCATCCATTCATCAAAAATCCTTCGGAAATGGATATTTGGTCGGACGACTACTTCACCCAATTGGTTGATATGATTCGGTTTGAATAACAGTCCGCAGGAATAGGTGCGTCACAAAAATCTTTTGACCAATAGCAGCGTGGCAATGACCACCGGTAAAATTTAATTTTTGCTTTCTATCTGTTTTTTCACCATATTTGCGCCCTAATCTATCAATACAGAGAAAGAAAAATCGTGAAAGATGTATTTTTCAAAAACTATAAGTGGTTTGTTACCGGGCTTTGGTTGGTGCTTTTACTGACTGTTTTTATTCAATTTACAGATGTTTGCCCTTTCAAAGAAGCCGCGGTATTCGTCGTGGCCTTTTTTGCGGTTAGTTATCCGTCTGCTACTTTTTTAAGTAAGTATTTATTGCCTAAAGCCCTGAAAAGTGAAAATATGAAAGTTTTTGTTTTTCAGTTTATCGTACTAACCTTGTTGCTTGCCTTTTTTTATGCCCTTTTTGTTAAAGGCTTTATATGGCTCGAAATGCAGGAGGTATTTCCCCGTTCTGCGCTGTTTTCAGGGACGAACAGACCTTTTTACGCAGAATACTTCGGAAATTTGCTTTCCGCTTTCATTGCGAATGTAGCATTTTGCACGCTTCGTTTCTTTGAAGAGCATGGTAAGATGGCGCAGGCGCATGCAAAATTGCAGCAAGTGCATCTGGAAGACGAACTGCATCTTCTACGCGCTCAAATCAACCCGCACATGATGTTTAATGTACTGAACCATATTCATATCCTGATGAAAAAGAATGTGGACAAGGCCGACGACTTGCTGATGCGTTATTCCGATATATTACGGTATCAACTTTACGAATGTAACAGGGAAATCGTTTCGTTGCAAAAGGAAACCGATTATCTGAAAGATGTGGTGGAAGTGGAAAAGATGCGGTGGGGAAATGAATTGAAGGTTGATTGTAGTTGGAACATTGAAAACGGGAAAACCGAAATCAATCCGCTTTTACTTATCCCGTTTATAGAAAACGCATTCAAGCATGTTTCGCGTCTTCCTTCCGAAACCGGATATGTAACTATTGCTCTCAACCAAGATGGCGATACACTTCGGTTGGTTGTTGAAAATTCAAGAACGAATCAAGCCCTGCAAAAGAAAAGCGCATCCGGGTTAGGTTTGGAAAACGTAAAGAAACGATTGGAAATTCTCTATCCCGGAAAGCACAAACTGGCCGTACAGAAAACCGATACCGTTTATAAGATAACGCTTGTTATCACGTTATAAAAAAACACATGGGAGACGCCGTACAAACAAATAAGGCCTTACGCTGCCTGGTTGTCGATGACGAACCGATAGCGCGGGAAGGAATGGTTGACTTAATCAACAACGTAGATTTCCTTCGTGTGGCGGGAACCTGTGCATCCGCTATGGAAGCCATTTCATTCTTACAGGCAAATCCCGCAGACCTGTTGTTTTTGGATGTGAATATGCCTTACCTTTCGGGGTTGGATCTATTGGAAACACTCGAAAAACCACCATTGACCATACTTACGACGGCTTATTCCGAATATGCGTTGGAAGGCTTTCGTTTACAAGTAGTGGATTACCTGTTGAAGCCGGTTACGTTCAAACGGTTCTATCAGGCGGCTTTGAAAGCACAACAAACATTTCAGGAAAAGGAATCGATTCAAAATACAGTCAAAGAAAATCAAAGCCCGTTCCTTTATGTCAAGCAAAACGACGGCTTTCAGAAAATCATCTGGAATGATATTCTGTATGTCGAAAGCATGGAAAATTACGTTAAAATCATCTTTACAAACAAGCAATTGATAGCGCACCAAACCATGATTTCGTTGGAAGAAATGTTGCCCAAAGATACTTTTTTCAGAATACACAAATCATTCCTTGTGAACATTTACCATATTGATTCTATTTCGGGCGGACGGATTTTTGTTGGCACCCATGAATTGCCTCTTTCCCGATACCGGAAAGAAGAACTGTTGCAATCGGTAGTTTATAAGAATTTGATAGGCCGATAACTCAATCTTTTTTTCCGTTAAAGACATAGGCTATACAATCAGGTTCGTTTTCGCATTGGTGGAAGGTGTGGAAGGAAGTGTTAAAAAAAAGATTATATAGTCTTGAGGAAACCATTATGATGCTTTTTATAAACCATTGTAATGCTTTTCTCAAGACATTGTAATGGTTTTTTTACAAGAAAGGACATTTGTTCAACGGCGATGGGATAAAATCGGTTTGTGGATGTTATCTTTGTAAATGTAACCCAAGAAATCACTATCGGAATGGCACCAACTACTTCAAGAATAATAATGAAAAATAAACGATTATGAGTGTATCAACAATGGATTTTACCCAACGGAATGTCGCCATTGACATCTTACGGGCGCTGACTATGCTATTAATGATATTTGTTAACGACTTATGGACAATCAACGGTTATCCCGACTGGCTGGGACATGCTGGGAAAGGACAGGATATGTTAGGCTTGGCCGATATTGTATTCCCTTGTTTCCTCTTCGTGGTAGGAATGTCTATCCCTTTTGCCATTGAACGGAGATTCTGTAAAGGACTGTCCGGTATAAGTACTGTGGGACATATTCTTTCCCGTACATTCGCTTTATTGCTTATGGGAGTTTTTATTGTTAATACCGAATACGGGGTATCGCCTGAAACGGGCATGAGTCGCAGCGTATTCAGGATAATAATGGTGATTGCTTTCCTGCTTATCTGGAATGTATATCCCAAGACCGACAATCAGTATATAAAACGTTTATACGGTATCCTCAAAATAGCAGGTGTCCTTATATTGATATGGCTGGCTATTGTTTTTCGCGATGCCGGGGGCGGGGTATTCCAGGCTCGTTGGTGGGGTATATTGGGCCTTATCGGATGGACGTATCTGATTTGTGCATTTATCTATTTGTTTACACGCGACCGGCTTAACTACCTGATTCCAATATGGATTATCTTTGTGTTGATTTGTATTCTCAAAAGCGGAACGATAGAAGGAGCCCCCCTGCTAAACCTGCCTCACGGAAACTTTTTAGACGAATGGCTGAATATACTTCATATTGACAACGGTGCATTACCGGCATTTACAATGGGAGGTATGCTGCTTTCTCTTATCAGCGCCAAATATGCCAGGACAGGTAATCTCACTAAAATCATATGTATCGCCTGTACTGTATGTATCTTTTTAATTGCCGGATTTCTCTCCCATAATGTTTGGATTGTAGCTAAATTAGGCGCTACTCCTCCATGGGTATTTTTCTGTACTGCCATTGCCGTAGGGACATATAGTATTATCTATTGGTTGGTTGAAACAGGTAAAGCTTCATGGTTTACGATTATTAGACCGGCCGGAACAGCAACACTTACCTGCTACCTACTACCTTATATAGCGTATAGTTTGACAACTATAACAGGCATCAAACTACCGGAGTGGTTGACTATCGGATTTGCCGGAGTACTAAATTGCATCGCTTATTCATTCATTATTATAGGTATAACCTGGCTACTCGGAAAAATACACATCAAGTTGAGAATTTGAAAAAACAATTGTATTAAATATTCATATGATTTCATTTAATTAATTAATTAATTATTATATTTGCCCTGTAAATGATAACTCGTAACTTTTAAATCAATCAAATCATGGCAGCTGACAAAAGAGCAATCGATTTTGGGAAAATAAAGCGTTATATAAGTAACAGAACAGCCGAATTTTATATTGAAACATTAGAAGGAGAAGAAAAAGAAAGCTTCAAATCTATTATTAAATATTTAGACAATACCAGAAGAACAAAAGATTTAACCAAGCAATATGATGTTCTGGAACTTGAACGCATAAAAAATAAATTAAACAACTTTTCTTCTACACGTGAACAACAATCCATTATCAATGCTATCAACCGCGAGAGAAAGGAAGAAAACACCAGAATAAAGAAATCAAGGGTAAAACGTAAAGCAACTCCACCTCCACCTGTAGCAGTAGTTGAGAGGACACCTTACGAGAAAGTATCAGCAGCTTTCTGGAATCTCAAAACAATTATAGAAGAAGACGGAAAATTTCTTGGCTCCAAAGAAATAGAAGTAGTAAAAAAGAATTTGATAATCCTTGCCAACAATTCAGATGTAATACTCCAGGAACGTATTAAGTTTGAAATACAACAGGCATATAAACAAGCGGAAGAGATTAAGCAACAAATAGAAAAACTTAATACAAAAATTAAAAAACAATAAAAACAAATGAGAACGAAACGTGAAGGAAGTTCTTTCCAGAAGATGAGTTCAGACAGGAAGTTGGAATCTGTTTTTTTATTTGTAACAGGTAAAAGAACAGGATTTGACATTCGACGAATTCAGAAAACTGTCTGAAAGTGCAGGGGAATTCAATAATTTACGGCTTTCCGGAGGCGAACCGACGCTACGGGACGAACTACCCGAAATAATCAGGAATCAGTAACCCATCATACAAAGAAAAAGCCGCTGCTTTGGGCAAACAAATCCAAAGCGAACAAAGCACAGAGAATGTGTGCAATTACATAGAAACAAATTTTCCATAGCGGATTTATTTTATTAATCGGAAATCATT
>JAISDJ010000347.1 GCA_031264865.1 Tannerellaceae bacterium
GTTGCTTGTGCTGGAATTAATGGAAAATCATGGCAATAATTGGAGAGAAAATCTGATGGTACAGAGATTCGCTTGCTGATCAACTTGGGACGTGAGAATTATTCAGCGAACCCTAAATAGCAGTTTGAATTAATATAATAGCGATGCTTATAAAAATTTATCCGGAAAATCCGAATGGAAAAGAAATTGATAAAGTAGTGCAAATATTGCAGGACGGAGGGCTGATTATTTATCCTACCGATACAGTATATGCCATAGGCTGCGATGCGCTTAACGTAAGGGCTGTGGAAGAAATCTGCAAGATGAAGAATATCAATCCGGAAAAGAGCAACCTCTCCATTATTTGTTACGACCTGAGCAACATCAGCGAATATGCCCGTGTAGACAATCCTACTTTCAAACTGATGAAGAAAAACCTCCCCGGGCCATTCACTTTTATACTGAACACAACATCCTCATTGCCTAAAATATACAAGAATAAAAGGACAGTAGGGATACGCGTCCCCGACAATAATATTATCCGCGAGCTCGTTAATAGTTTAGGTAATCCCATTCTTACCACGTCTATAAAAGATGATGATGAGATGCTCGAGTATTCAACCGATCCCGAACTGATCTACGAAAAATACAAAGAACAGGTCGATATTGTTATTGATGGCGGGTATGGTGGCATAGAAGCATCTACGATTGTCGATTGTACGGACGGCGAACCCGAAATAATACGGCAGGGAAAAGGTGAATTAAGTACTTAATAAAAATTAATGACGTGTTTGTATGTTCGTTTTTATTGTGCGGAATCTTCGATTCCTTGTTCTTAACTTTTTGCTTGACCAAAAAGTTACAAAAAGTCAAGGCTGTTGCCCTCGCCGACCCATCATCGCCTTGATGGCTAAAGGAAGCACACGGGCTTCGCTCCGCTTCCTTTTACGCCCTCTCCGGCGGATGGGTTCCCCGGCTGCGGACAAAGGCCGGAAACCGCAATGCAACGATAATACGCGTCAGCCTTGCGCCGTATGCTTTACGTGCGGGGAACCTGTCAGACGAAAAAGGCGTAAAACGGGGTGCTTGTTTGAGCATCGAAGATGCGAGTTCAGCCCGTTTAGCCTTTGAGCCTGCCACGGGTCGCACAGTAAAGCGGGCGCTCAAAGCATTTTTTGTTCCTTTTGCTGCTTTGGGCAAAAGGAACGCAAGCAATCTTCGATTGCGCGCAGGAACTGTTTTGGATAATTGAACAATCAGATACGACAATATTTATTTTATAGAACTTAATACTTTAAACAGGCTCTAAATATTTTGTGTAAGAATTAAATGCGTACATTTACAAAAATTATATTCGACATATAAAGATTGATATTATGAAGGTGAAATTAGCTTTTTTATTACTTTTGTTGTTATCCTTCAATGCGTGTAAGGATAGTAAAGAGGATGATGTTGATCCTAAGCCGGAGGAACTCACAGACGATCAATTCACCAATAGATGGGCTTACAATAAAATGAAAAGCCTTTACTTGTGGAATACAAATCTTCCTTCTAAGCCGAATTATACACAAGATCCCGAAGCATTTTTCAAAAGTATATTATATAATTATGGAAATGTAAACGGAGACCGTTTTTCGTGGATAGAAGAAGATACTTCTAAAAAAACAAAGGCTCTTTATGCTGACACAAATCTGGGTTTTGAGTATCTCCCGATGAATTATTTCCCTGAATTAAGGGATGGCGTAATAAACTATACAGCTGTCGGTTTTTTTGTCCTTTATGTATATGAAGGGTCTGATGCTTATAAAAAGGGCTTAAGAAGAGGACATGTGATATATAAAGTCAACAATACGAATATAACAGCAGAAAACTACAAGACATTGCTTACAGATGTTTCTTCTGCGACTCTTTGGGTCTATAATAATAGAGGAGAAAAAGTAACACTTGGTTCTATACAAACTACGGAGTCAAAAAAATCACCGGTATTTATTAGTAAAGTAATACCCGGAACTAAAATCGGATACCTCATGTATACCGGATTTGAGCGGAATTCCGATGATAAAGATGATAATTATGAGTATGATATTGAGCTTATTGAGAGTATCAGGACGCTGAATAGCCGGGGAATTACAGATTTCGTGCTCGATCTGCGTTACAATCCGGGAGGCTATCTTACTTCGGCAATGAACCTGGCCAGCGCTTTAGTGCCTAACAGAAAAACCGCTAATATTTTTGCAAAAGAAACGTATAATGACCATTTTCAAGATTCGATAATTAAAAATTACGGGGCACGCTATCTGAATGAATATTTCCTCGATAAAGTATATGATACAAATATTTCTATGCCAAATCTAAGTCTGACACGATTATATGTTCTTGCCGGTACATATTCAGCTTCTGCCAGTGAGTTGGTTATTCATGGTTTAAGACCTTACATGACAGTTGCGCATATCGGTGAAACTACAGTAGGTAAAGATAAGGCTTCTATGACCGTAAAGTCCGATAATGAACGAATTAAGTGGCAATTGCAACCCCTTATTTCCAGACTGACAGATGCAGACGGAAAGGGAAATTATATAAATGGTTTGGCTCCGGGTATTGGTACTGCCTCCGGCGACGCTTCCTATAAAGTATCGGAATGGGAAGAAGGATATACTATGGTAGATGCAAAGTATAGTGATGGAACAAAGACCCGATGCCCGAACTTATCTGATTGGGTAGGAGGTCTGGCGGAACTGGGCGATCCGTCCGAGCCTTTACTTGCAGAGGCCATTGCGAAAATAAAAGGGGTTAACCGTGTAAAGAAAACAAAATCTGCCGTATCAACTTCCGATAGGGCTCCGGTGCAAGTACCAAAATTGAAATATAACGAAGATCGTCAAAGGATAATCATAGACCAAGACAAATTTTCCAAGAAATAAATATAAGCAATAACGTATTAATGAAAGTAATGAAGTTCGGCGGGACTTCCGTAGGTTCCGCAACCAATATCGCTAACGTAAAAAAAATAATAAGTTCTGTTGAAGAACCTATCGTTGTGGTAGTTTCGGCTTTCAAAGGTATAACGGACAAATTATTACTGACATCCGGTTTGGCCGCCAATGGGGATTATTCTTATGAACGCGAATTCGGGGAGATAATAGAACAGCATATAACAGTTGTCAGTAATCTCGATATAGCAGGAGATCGCCGGAGCGAACTCGAAATAGAAACCGGCAGATTGTTGGAAGAACTCAGCAATATTTTCAAAGGCGTATTTCTTATAAACGACCTCTCGCCTAAGACATCGGATAAGATTGTCAGTTACGGAGAACGCCTGTCTTCCCTTATTATCAGCTATGCCTTCGACGATTATCAGTTTTTGGATGTTACGCAATTAATTAAGACCGATTCTGCGTTTGGGAAGCATACGCCCGATATGGAACTGTCGAACAAACTGATACAGGAAGCTTTTGATTCATGCACTGGGAAAGTGCTGGTTTCAGGATTTATTTCTTCGTGTAAAACAAGCGGCGAAATCACCAATCTGGGGCGTGGAGGTTCAGACTATACTGCGGCTATTTTTGCTGCGGCGCTGAATGCGAATATCCTCGAAATATGGTCGGATGTGGACGGATTCATGTCGGCTGACCCTAAGATCATCAACAATGCCCATGTGATTGAGAACCTGTCTTTTACTGAGGCAACCGAGCTTTGCAACTTTGGGGCGAAGATCATTTACCCTCCGACAATATTTCCTGTTTATCACAAGAATATTCCTATACGGATAAAAAATACATTCAGGCCTGATGCTCCCGGAACCTATATTTCCCATAATGGACTGGAGAAGAAGAGTAAAGCTCAGATAAAAGGTATCTCTTCCATCGCCGACTCCTGCCTTATTACTGTGCAGGGGCTGGGAATGGTAGGAATTATAGGGGTAAACTACCGGATATTCAGGGCTTTGGCTAAGAATGGCATAAGTGTTTTCCTTGTTTCCCAGGCTTCGTCCGAAAACAGTACTTCTATCGGGGTTCGTTCTGTGGATGCAGAGTTGGCTGTACATGTGCTGGAAGAAGAATTTGCCAAGGAAATTTCCTTAGGCAGTATCAATCGTGTCTTGCTCGAAACTGAACTTGCCACGGTAGCTATCGTAGGCGAGAATATGAAATATACTCCGGGCATTGCCGGAAAACTGTTCGAGACTCTCGGCAAGAGTGGTATCAGTGTTATTGCCTGTGCGCAGGGAGCTTCGGAGGTAAATATTTCATTTGTAATAAAAAACAAATACCTGCGTAAAGCGATGAACTCTATTCACGACTCGTTTTTCCTGTCGGAATATAAGGTTCTGAATCTTTTTATCGTGGGAATAGGTCCAATTGGAGGAAATCTGATAGAGCAGATAAGGCAACAGCAGCCAAAACTAATGGATCAATATGCCCTGAAATTGAATGTGGTGGGTATTGCCCGTAGAAAGAAAGCTTTGTTTTGCCGCGAAGGCATCAATCTGGATAATTACCGTTCCGAATTGGATGAAAGAGGAATACCAAGCTCGCCGGATATACTCAAAGAGGGTATTATCAATATGAATATATTTAATGCTGTTTTTGTCGATTGCACGGCTAGCGATTCGGTGGCGGAAATATACGGCGACCTGATGTCGAAAAATATATCTGTAGTCACAGCGAATAAAGTTGCGGCTTCATCGAGTTATGAGAACTACATCAAACTGAAAAATAAGGCACGGGAACGTAATATAAAGTTCCTGTTCGAAACAAACGTAGGAGCCGGGCTACCGATTATCAATACAATGAATTCCCTTGTCAATTCGGGAGATAAGATAATAAAGATAGAAGCTGTGCTCTCGGGTACGCTTAATTTTATATTCAATACGATCAGCGCCGATATCCCTTTCAGTAAAGCTATCTATCTTGCCAAAGAAAGCGGCTTTTCCGAGCCTGATCCGCGTATCGACCTCAGTGGGACGGATGTTATCCGCAAGTTGGTCATCCTTACCCGTGAAGCCGGTTATCAGGTAGAGCAGCCGGATGTGGAGAAGAATCTATTCATTCCCCGTAGTTATTTTGACGGAACAATTGAGGAATTCTGGGCAAGTATCAGTAAAGAGGATTCAGCATTTGAAGAGAGAAGAAAGAAGCTCGAAACCGAACATAAGCATCTTCGCTTTGTGGCTAAGTATGAGAATGGAAAGTGCAGCGTGGGCTTGCAGGAGGTTTCCCAAACCCATCCTTTTTATGATCTGGAGGGGAGTAATAATATTATACAAATAACGACAGAACGGTACAACGAATATCCGATGATAATAAAAGGATACGGCGCCGGCGCCAGTGTTACCGCCGCCGGAGTATTCTCCGATATTATCAGTATCGCCAATGTAAGGTAGAATTTTATATGAAACACTTTTTTTTAACATTACTGTTTTTCACTCCGATCACCTTTTATTCTCAAACAATAGATGGATTTTGTAACCTAAAGTTTGGAGCAAAACAAAAAGATGTTTTGGCATTGAATTGGGTAAAAGATTCAATAGTTCAACAGAAACAAGGAGAGAATGACTTAGATGTCTTTGTTAAGCATGTAGAATTTAATGATAAAACGTATGATTTATGCATATTCCGATTTTATAGAGGAGAGTTGTATGGTGGTCTTATGGCAAAACTTTTTGAGTCTAAAGAAATCTTATTGCAAGAAGTTGATTCGTTAAAGGATGCAATCAAGATTGAAAGCTTAGATTTCAGAAATCATGAAGATTCTGAGATAGATAGATTTTCATTTCAAGATTCAACTCAAAATGAACTACTTGTAGAAGCTATAAATGAAAAAAATCTATATGTTTTAAGATTACATTATGCTTCATCAGACCTTAGCGAAAAAAAGAAGAAAGAGGATGATAAACGAAGGATTGAAAATAGTATTGAAATTGAAGTAAAAGATATTAAAAGCAACTGATCCTAAAATCTAACCATTTCATGAAAAATAGAAAGTGATCTGTTTATTTTTTAAACTATTTAAATTTTAGCGAAAAATATTATTATGGGATTAGAAAAAAAACTTCCTATGAGGCTGTCCCCAAAACCTGTCATTCCGTTCCTGACACGGAAACAATTTTAGGCGAAGCCAATCCCCCCGAAAATTAATCACTGTTTTTCAGTTGATTGCGGGTCAAGCCCGCAATGACAATCAGGGCAAAAGGTCTTTTGCGACAGCCTCATCATTTTTGTTATTTCACAGTGAATTTATGAGTTGTTTTGCTCTTGAATACTTCTCCCGTGCGTAAAACAACGCTCGGATATTCCGGCTTGTTTATGCTATCGGGAAAATGTTGCGTCTCGAAACAAACAGCAGCCCGCGCCGGATAACGATGCCCGTGCTTTCCTTCAAAATTTCCACTCATCCAGTTTCCGGTATATACCTGCACACCCGGTTCAGTCGTGCAAATATCCATTTTAATACCTGTCTTAGGCGAATAGCATTCTACAGCCAAAGCTAATTCCCCATCCTTTTTATCGAGCACAAATGTATGATCATAGCCCTTACCAAAATGTAATTGCTCAAAGTCATTTTCTATTCTTTCCCCTATTGAATGCTCTGTTGTGAAATCGAACGGAGTGCCTTTTACTGTTTCCGGCTTTCCGTATGGAATCGCTGTATCATCGGTAGGCAAGTAACCGGAAGCATGCATCACCAGCATATGGTCATTCACACCGGCATCGCCTTCTCCCGACAGGTTGTAATAAGAATGATTGGTCAGATTCAGTATTGTAGCCTTATCGGTAGTTGCTTCATAATCTATTTCGAATATATTGTCGTCAGTCAGGCGGTAAGTTATTTTCACGCTTAGATTTCCGGGAAAACCTTCTTCCCCGTCTTTTGACAAATATGCAAGTTCCAGCGTCCGGTTATCCGTTTGCCTGGCATCCCATACCACAGCATTAAATCCTTTAAGGCCTCCATGCAGATTGTTAGGCCCGTTGTTGATCGCCAACTGGTAAGCAACACCGTCGAGTGTGAATTTACCTTTAGCTATACGGTTTCCTGTACGGCCGCACACTGCTCCGAAATAGGGTTCTTCCGAACTCAGGTATTCTGTAAGATTGTTATGTCCCAGAACTACATCTGTCAGCTTTCCATTTCTGTCGGGAACCGAAAGAGATACAATCTTGGCCCCGTAATTGATAATTGCAGCCTCAACACCCTTATTATTCGTAAGAACGTACATCTGTACATCTTTTCCATCAACTTTACCTGAGAAGCTTGCAGGCGATAAACCCGACTTGGTTACATTTGTTTGCATGTTATTTTTAGGTTAAATATTAGTATATTCTGAATGTTAAATACAAATATATAACAATATTTTATGGTTGAAACGCCCAATAACGAGCATAATGCAGCCTCATTTATTAAAAAAACGAAATAGCTTCAAATTTTTTAAAGTTTATTTTTTTTCTTATTGCATTTTATTATATTTGTAAAACAAGGACTTAGTACCGCGAGGATTAAGTGATGGCTATGCATGGCTAGATTGTTATGAAGTCATTGGATGGAGTGTTTCATGTCGCTACGTAAGGAGAGGTGAAGATGGAGGCACTCCCCCAAATCAGACATATTTGACGTAATACCGAATGAGGGTGTGTCAATAGGTCTTCTACACGTCATTGCGAGGACGATATCCCGAAGCAATCCATTAATAATAAATACTCTGGATTGCTTCACTTCGTTCGCAATGACAGGAGTTTCATCTTTTGACACACCCTCACTATTTAATATAATATGAAAAATAGTTTCAAAACTCTGCTTATAACATTCTTGCTTGTAAGTACAAGTAATTATGCACAAGAGTTCTGTATACCGTTTCACATTTCCCCCAACGGTAAAGACATAATACTGGAAGGTTATGAAATGAAAGGGGAAAAATTGGATTTGTTATATGATTCGGGAACGATGGGCAATCTTTTAAGTCGGAGCGCTGCCGAACAGATGGGGTTTGCTCTTTCCCAGGATTCCAGTCGATTTAAGATTCTAGATGGTAGAAAGTTTACGTCTTATTATTTTACCAGCTTCTACATCGATCCTTTTTGGGATTTATTCGTATCAGCAACCTCTGATAGCGCCATGAAGGAGCTCGCCGGAGAAGGGGTCGACGGACTGGTTGGCTTTACCCGGGCTTTGGATAAATATATGCTCGAACTGGATTTTGAAAACTCACGGTTATGCTTCTGGAATTCCATCCCTGATTTTTATGCCACAGATAAGCGGGTAATGTCCATACCTTTAGTACGGTCAGATTATGAAGCAGAGATTGAAGAATCCCGATATTTAGCAAGAAACGTTTTTAGCATCAAGGGAACAGTTAGCATTGCAGATTCCGTTGTCAATACCACATTTATACTGGATTCAGGCTGCCAGAGATACCTTCTTTATCATTATTTCGATGAAAATCTATTCAACAAAGCCATAAACTATAAAAAAGAAATAACTGAAAAATACGGGAATGACCGTCCGACCACAAAATTAAGTATTCCCGAACTGGGTATTGACTCACTGATGACCTCTATACCTTCAACCCCAATGTTTGATAGAAATGATTTACACGGGCTATGTTTCGGAAGGAGGCCTATAGGGTGCTATCTGGGTGTTTATTTTTTCCGCCAGTACAAAAAGATACTGTTTGACTGGAGAAACAAAATGGCGTATTTTTACAAAGGTGATTGAAGTATTATCGTTATTCTACTATTCCACATATAAAACCAACCCCTTCAGATATTCTCCTTCCGGATGG
>JAISDJ010000195.1 GCA_031264865.1 Tannerellaceae bacterium
TTTCGAAAACAAGGATATTCTCTCGTTTGCAGAAAAATATCACAATTAAATTCAAAAAATCATGAATATGACTTCCGATATATACCTATTAAATAAACTGGACACATGAAAATTTTAAACTATATTTTGCTTTGTATGCTGCTTGCCGGGGTTTCCTGCCAGGACAACGATCCCCCCGACGACACCCCGATCCCGCTGAACGGTACAACATGGAAACTGGCAGGCTCAGTAAATGCCGAAACAGGCATACTGAAAGAATTTGAACCGACAGCCTGCGCCGAGTGCTTTACGCTTACGTTTAATTCGGATCACGAAGCATCGGGGCACAGTATAATAATGGATGTAGAAATTGACCTGCTAAATTTAGACCCTACAAAACCTATACAGAAGATTTACTACGATGAAGGAGGATATCCAGACGGACATGATTTCCGTATGGCTATTTTCTGGGCTGAATCATTTACAGTTACCCACAAAGAATTAAAACTTTATTACAACAACAAAAATAACAAAGCAGAATATTTACTTTTTAAACGTATATAACCATGAAAAAGATATTATTAATAAAAAGAACTAAACACATGAAAATTTTAAAATATATTTTGCTTTTTGCTTTACCCCTTATTTTTTCCTGCCAGGATGAAATGGGCGAACCGGATAAGACCATTGAAAATGTAACAGGCACATTGCGTTACTACAATGAAGCGGATATATGGGCTATTCACTACTATTATCCGGGAACAATTGATAGTGCAGATCTTTATTTGATAAAAGACACAAATAATGATTTCTCCTTCGAGGAAGGTAAAAAAGTAACAGTGAGCGGTTCCTGCTACCTCTTAGAGGAAGAATCATTTTCCGTTCCTGTAGGAACAACGGTTTATTATATTATTATTACTGATTTAACATACGAATAAAAATGAAAAAATTAGCATTTATCTTATTAGTTTGCTGTGGCGTGTTTTGTTTCTCATGTGGCATGGAACAGGATGAACAAATCCGGGATGGAGATACTTTTTTGTCTGATATTCAGTCTTTGACATTAAGTGAGGATTCTGATTTTCCTGAATGGCTTTCAACGAAAATTAAGGAAGTGGAAACATTAAACGCTGGAGACGTCGCCATAATAAAAATAAAAATATTCGAAGGAGAATGGCGGAACAGGAAAGTCTATTTTATATACAACAATTTAAGTTCCTGCATGTTTTGCGAAGTGTATTATGATAATGGGGAAAAAATAGAGTGGTCGGACGAGGATATTTCAAGCGATAACTTTAGCAGCACAAGTAAAAACTGGAAGTTGATTTATAAATTTGGCAATTTCGTTGAATGTCATGCATGTGGCGTAGACCAGCCACAGGAGAATCTTCCGTGGCTGAAAGAACTGATAGAAAAAGCAAAAGCAGACAAGACCGGCAATTATCTGGGCTTTATATGGCTCGAACACTATAACGGGACAGACATATTTGTAACCAATATGATGCTGGGAAGCGGCGGAATTGCTAATTATTATTTCGACTGCACCGGAGCGCATGCTGCCAGCGCAGAAGGCTATTGTCCTTCGGCCTTTGTTGGCGACCGTCATTTTACCATAGACGATAAAGATTTCTGGTCACACATAGAGAATAACCCAGACAGCGCAAGCGTTGTTATTTATTCACCCTTCTAAATTTTGCCCTTATGAAATAACGCCGTACGGCGTTACTATAACCCCGCGCGCAAGCGAAGCGCAGCCCGGGGTAGGAACGGCCCCCTATTCCGCATTTTTGGAATCCGGAACGGATGACCTCTTGGTAGCCCGATGTGGAACGTCGGGGCGGAGGGTGGATAATCGTGCCATAGCGGCGAAGCCTCGAAATAGGTCGGGGCTTCGCCGCTCCGTCTGTTATTCATTCTACAACCCGACGTTTTACGTCGGGCTACCTATAGATCATCCGTTCCGGATTTTTGTCGTACACCCTGACCATCTATCAGTTTCTCTATTGCATCAATAAAAACTATGGATTGGCGATAAAGTTCTTCTACTGTTTCGCAGTCGAAATAGATGAAGTCGGCATAATCTTACTGCATAATAACAGGCATAATACAATCTGTTTATTGCTGTATTCCATAATTCATGTTTCATAAGAATTGGAATCTCCTGTAGTGTATTATGCGCATTCTCCAAACGGTAGGCAACTACGGCGTCTTTTGTTTCCCTGTCCATCATAGCACGATACCTTCCTTCATTACGTTGCGGTAAAAGGGCGTGCCGGATAGCTGGCCTTCCCATTGTTGTCTGGAAAAGACTTTGGGGCTGACTGCAATGCCTGTTTCCAACTCTACGTCATAGAGCGGATAGGTGATTGCCTGACGGTCGTGCAGGCTGATTTTTTCCTTGTCTAACAATATCAACAGGTCAATATCGCTGTCTCGACGGGCGTCTCCACGCGCTTCGCTGCCATAGAGAATAGCCGTAGCGTTGGGAGCTACCCGGTGCAAAACGATTTTGATAGCTTGTATAATTTCCGGTCGTTTCATCTGTTGTTGCGTAAATTATATTTTATCGCAATACAAAGATATAATGTTCTTTTCAATCAGGCAAATCTATTCAACGATCCCTACCCCCACAATCCGGAACGGATGACCTCTTGGTAGCACAAAAAATAGGTCGAGGCTTCGCCACTCCAACATTGTCATCATCCCCCACCCCGACGTTACACGTCGGGCTACCAAGAGGTCATCCGTTCCGGATTTTTGTCGTACACCCGGCAATACATAAAACCGCCGTGACGGGTATAATGAATGCCCTACGGGCAATAAATCGTTGTCTTGTCGATCTTTTCTATTGCTATGAATGCCCTAACGGGCAATGCACAAAACCATCCCGCGCCGGGTATAACTCCTTTAACTACTCTAACTACTCTAACTCCTTTAACTACTTTAACTACTCTAACTACTTTAACTACTTTGACTCCTTTATTTGATCACCAAAACAAATGAACAATCAACAGCCCAAGCCCTACCGAGGTGATGGTTGCGATCAGGCCCGGGATCATGAAGGAATGGTTCAGGATATATTTTCCGATGTGCGTGGTGCCTGTGCGGTCGAAATTGATGGCGGCTACGATGGTGGGGTAGTTGGGGATAAAGAAATAGCCGTTTACTGCCGGGAAGAGGGCTATCAGTATGTGGGGAGAGATGCCCAACGCAACCCCTAAAGGCAGTAAGGCCCTTATCGTGGCGGCCTGGCTGAATAATAAGATGGACATAAAGAATAAGGCCAGCCCGAACAACCAGGGCATCT
>JAISDJ010000232.1 GCA_031264865.1 Tannerellaceae bacterium
TATGATGAACAGGGAAACCGGTACATTTGTCCGGGGAAGAACGTATGGGCATACAAAGGGCATGTGCAACTGAACCGGAACAGTGGGGAAAAATATCAGGGAAAGAGCGGTGATTGCAAGGGGTGCGGATTACCGAAAAAGTGCATAGCGTTCTGCGGGGGCAAAAGTCCGAAACGGACGTTGTATATAACGGATAGAACGAAAGACGAAAATCTTTGCGATAAAATGAGGAATAAGATAGACCAGATAAAATACCGGGCATGGTATGGAAGGCGGATGCAGATAATAGAACCGTATTTTTCTGATATGACCTACTGCAAAGGGATGAGCAGATTTTCGTTGAGGACAAAAGTAACCATTCAGTAGCTCATGTATTGCATAGTACACAATATCGGGAAATGCATAGCGGGAGTTGTGGCTAAAACTGCGGGATGAGGGGGGTGTGGTGGCGGATGTATGACAAGAAGGGGAACCGTATGGCTTACGGATGCTTGAGGGGCTAAAAGAAATCTTTAAATATTTTTAGCGGGGGAGATTGCTGTCCTTGAGTTGATTAATTCGACAGCCTCGTTATGTGCAGTTTGGCCGTACTCCATTATTTTATTTTTTTCGTTTTGTTTTACATCATCAAAAGTAAAGTTTCATCGGTATCGTCCGTTCCTCTACCTAAAATCTCTCCTTCATCTTGGCAATATGAATGTTTAATTCTTCTTTTGAAGGAAACAAGGCACTTCCAAAATTCAGCCATGCGGCATCCTTGCTATCCACTGACCCTACCATATTGCATACAAGGTTGTTAATAAACTGATTTTCAATCATATTGCCGAAATAACCAGCCAGCATTTCAGTGGGGGCACCAGAAGTTGTCAAAACTGTTATCTGTTGAATGTGGGTAAGCAAGGGCTTCAAACCGTTTTCAATATATGCATATCCAAATCCCGGCAGACAAGTCCGCTCAAAAAAGGCTTTGACTATCGACGGTTCACCATTAAACCAAACTGGAAAGATAAATACGAGATGGTCTGTTTCCCTCAGTATATTCTGGTACTGCTTCACTAACGGATCATTTGACTCGCCCGTTCCTGTAAAAAATGTCCTGCGTTCTTCAGGTGTCATGGCAGGCTGAAATCCATCCTTGTAAAGATCAATCAAGTGATATGACTGATTATTTGAGCGCAAATGCTCCACCAGCGTATTCCGTATGGTTGCGTTCAAACTATCTTCCAATTGGTGTGCATAAACAATTGTTACCATCTTGTTATCTCCTTTTTCTTTAGTATCCACATCAGAACCATTTAAAGCCATTTTTGCCTCCGATAAAAGTTTTACCCCATTATCCCATACCTATTTTATAAAGTCAACCATTTTTTGTACGATATTAACGCAAAAAGGTTCGTTTTATTTCCCATATAGGCAAATAACCGGAACCGTCATAGGGACGGCTCGTCCAAAGAAAGGCTATCCAGCGGGCTCTTGCTTTTCAGGGCGTAGCGGCGGGCTACGTGGCTGTACCGTTCGGTGGTACGGATAGAGACATGGCCTAAAAGTTCACGGGGATCGTGAGACTTGTTAGTTGGTTGCCGTAAAACGCCCCGACTCCGATTCGTTCAAGAGCGGCGGGTAAACCCGTTAAGGTGTTGCCCCCCTACCTCTGATCTTCGTTTTAAAATGCCGATTTTTTATCAAAAACCTCCAGGATTTTAACAACTTTACAATAATTTCAAGTGCCCTCTATGGCGCCTGTGGATGTGCCGATGAACCCTCCATAGAATATTCCAAGGCTGCCACGCTAGAGCTGCCCTGTTTTTGCGGTTTTAAATCCTGAAACAAGTGCATTCTTACGGCATGTTTTCTTACACATACCACAGCGTATACACTCAGGAGCATTATTCATAGTATAGGGAACAATATTCATTGGACATTTTTTGGTACAAAGCCCACACTCAACGCAGTGCCCTTCAAGCGTTTTATATCTATACCATGAAATTTTGTTAAACAATGAACTTGCCGCGCCAATCGCGCACGCATATTTACAAAACGGACGGTGAATAACGACCGCAATTAACGCAAGAACAATATATACAGGTGCTCCCGCCTCATACGCTTCAAAGCCTTTGAGAATACCAAAAACAGCCAGAGAAGGTAATACAAAGTTGTAGAGCAAATGAACATACTTAAAAAAGCGGAGCGGCTTGTCAAAGGCGAATGTTTGTACTTTTACCCAAAAAGGTATTTTAAAAAGCAAATCCTGTATGAATCCTAAAGGACAGGCTTTGCCGCAAAAAAGTCTACCGGTAATAATAAACCAAACGACTATTGCGCAAAGTCCAATGTATTTTACTATTTCGGTGTTCATCGTGCCTTCCTCCAATAGTTGATGACCTCATCTTCTTCATCCGGTTCAATGAGTATATCTTTCGACTTCTTGAAGACGCTTTTCAAAATTGCATCACGCTCTGTATCGGACATTACCTCAATGGCAGATCGGGTTTCTTCATCCAATGTATCAAGACGTAACGTAAGTTCTACGGAGTTCTTATCTTCGGTAAAGAAGAACCGTGAGGCGTAATGTTTCTTGTATTCCAAAAAAGCCGGGCTTTCGTTTGAGGATTCCAGTCTAAGCTCCACCGTTCTATCGAAAAAGTGAAGTTCAAGCCGTGCGTCAGCCTCGGCAAGCGTTTTATCCAAAATAGAATCCTCTGCACCTCTTTCAGCATTAAAGGCACAGTAATCCCTAAACGAAAAAACAACGCCAGTGGGTATATCTTTTACTGATTCAAGTATATACACGGCGTTTCTGACGCTCGTATTTTCTATTTTATAGGTTGAGCAACTACTCATGGTAATGATTATGCCAATAAGCGCAAAGGCTATGTGTTTCATCTTTGTTCTCCTTCGTTGTTTTCTTTATTTTTCGCGAAATTAAAATTAACCGGCGCTTTTATTGTTATCGTGTGGGCGATATAATTGTTTTTACCATAAAGCGGAAAGGCGTATTCAATTTCTATATTAATCCTGAAAGGCCACGTTAATTGCAGCGCCAGTGAAGGACGGAGACTAAGCACATGCGAAGATATACCGTCAATCAGCATATTTTCATTGTTTTCCTCCGCAGCACTCCAATTAATAGGCAGCGCAAACGCAAGGTTCGCCGTACCGATAGTAAGGGCATAATGCGGACCAGCCTCAAGCGAAAACTCCCCTGTATGATTTGTTTTAGAGTGGTTTTTAAAGGGAAACACATAAACTTCACTGAACATATTGAAAAAGAACGTATCGGTAATGAGCATATCAAACGATACATCGCCGCCCATGCCCCATGTATGATTGCCGAGCGCGTCTTTGTCGTCAATGCCGGGGAATGGAATGACCATACCGGGCGTAATCCTCATCCTGAAACGTTCGCTTGATACCGGACCGTTCTTCCCGATAATCTGAAATTGCCCCTTGAGGGTAAAATCACCCAAGCCCTCGTAGATTTCCTCCGCGCTGTTCCCATCATTGCCAATGTCTATGCTGGTGAGGTCGGTGTCGGTAAGGCCGGGCGACCAGTCAAAGACGGTGCTAAACCAATCGGTGAATCCATAGGCGATGCCAATTCTGGTACCAATAATCATCGCATCCGGCATGTTCACCTTTTTACCGTCCCCATCCCAGGCTTCGTGGACAAAGTCTATAGCTGTACCGGCGCCAAAACGCAGCGTTTTGGCCGGGAGAACTGCCGCATCTTCCCCATAAACGACTGCTGTCCACATAACAAACATCGTCATTAACAACGTAACTGTTTTCATGTATTCCTCCTCTTCAACGAGGATAGTCTTAGAGAATTATCGGTATCGCAGACTATCCTTATCGCCTAAGTATCTTAGAAAAAATTAGAAAAAAATCGATGTCTTTATGGTTATTGCGTGATTCACCAGGGCATTTTCTCCAATAAGGGGTATGGCGTAATCAACACCAACTTCCACCGGGGTCGGCGTATGCGTCATCCGTAGGGTTACTGTTGGGCGTAGGGATAGTGCATAAGCATCATTCCCGTTTCCCACGCCGTCAATCTTTTGTTCCGGGCTAAGGGTAAAATTGACTGGAAGTCCGATGGCAAGATTCATTCCATAAGGAATATCAATGTTGAAGTTTGGTTCCGCTTCCACGGTTAAATCCCAGCCGTGATTAATGTTTTCTTCATTTTCAATGGGATAGAAATAGAATTTGCCGAAAACGTTCAGAAAGAAATACGTATTAATGTCCGTATCAAAAGATAGACTGCCGCCGAATCCCCATGCGTTTTTCCCCATCTTATCCTCTTCGTCAATTAAGGGGAAAGGGAAAATAACGCCAGGGGCTGCTGTCAGTCTAAAATGGGACGTTTTTATCGGAGCTTTCGTCCCAATAAGGTGGAACCGCGTTTCCAGCGAAAAATCATGAAATCCCTCGTACGCTTCCGCGGGGCCGTCTCCGTCAGACCAGAAATTCCACCCCTTCCAGTCAAAGGCGGCTGAAAACCAGTCGGTAACACCGTAGCCAAGACCAAAACCAACATAAAAAATTTCGGTTTTGGGTACATCCGCCTTTTCCCGATCATCATCCCATGTGTTGCTGAAAAAAGAAACGCCGGGAGTAACATAAAATTCGCCGCTTTTTGCCGAAAGGGCTTTTGCGTCTTCTGCAAAAGTATGGGATGCCATAATGATAGCCAATACCGGAAACAGGATAAACCGTTTCATATTTGCCTCCAAAAAATAGTGATATTATTATGGTACAAAGGAAAAGTAAATTAAAAGTAAACAAAATTTAAACTATTTATTAAATAGCGGATAAGGACTTGTTCGACAATCCGGCTGCTTGTCTGGTTTTATACCGTAAACCGGTATCCAGATCCCCAGACTGTTTGTATATGCCGGGGATTGGCCGGATCAGCCTCGATTTTTTCCCGCAGCCGTTTAATATGTACCGTAACCGTTTTTAGATCACCGAATGTATCCTCACCCCAAATTTTATCATAGAGCCGTTCTTTACTCAAAACGATTTCAGGATTGGAAACAAAGCATAAAAGCAGTTCGTATTCTTTGTTGGTGAGGCTTATCTCGTTATTTTCAACATATACGCGCCGCGTGGCAGGTAGTATCCTCAACCGGCCTAAATCAATGGTGTCCATCTGCTCTGGTGTGTTCCCCCGTTTCAGCCGTTTATACCGGTTGATGTGCATTTTTACCCGGGCCACCAGTTCTGCTGGAGAAAAGGGTTTTGAAATATAATCATCGGCCCCAAGTCCTAATCCGCGTATTTTGTCAATGTCCTCAATACGGGC
>JAISDJ010000240.1 GCA_031264865.1 Tannerellaceae bacterium
TCATCACATGATTTTTCTACTTGTGAAATATAATCTTCACTTTGTGAGGGTTCCGATAATAACCGGAATAACCTCGATTGCATTAACTTCTGCATAATCTTTACGTTTAATGTTATTACAATAAATTTTAAGTTGACTATACATCAGTATCATTTTTCTTCCGTTTTTCATATAAATATGAAATATTATAAATCAAGTATATTTTTGCGAATTATGAGTCACTCGTAAACAGATAATAACCCACAGATTCATACGGCTGTTTTCATTTAAGTGTTATTTTTTTTGTTAGTCTAATATCTTCGGAAGATGTCCCTATCATAGCATTTATTATGCCCGGTTCTATGACAAAAACGTTCGCCGCATTGTCCCAATAAGCTAAATCTTCCGGGTTCAGATCAAAAGTCAACAACTTACTTTCTCCTTTAAGAATCATCGTTCGTTTAAAACCTCTCAATTGTTTAATGGAACGCACTACTTTTGAGTCTGGATACGATACATAGAGTTGAACAACTTCTTCTCCATCTCTTTCCCCTGTGTTTTTTACTTTAACTGAAATTTTCAGCGTTTCGGCTTTACGTACAGTATGTGCAGAAACAGTAAGATCAGAGTAATCAAATTTTGTATAACTTAATCCATACCCAAATGGATAAAGAGGTTTTTTCTTTGTATACATATAAGTTCTACCATTACGTATATCGTAATCCATCATTGGAGGCAAGTCGACAATGCTCTTAACCCAGGTTTGGGTAGTTCGCCCGGCTGGGTTCATTTGACCGAAAATAATATCCGATAATCCGTTCCCAAGCTCCTGGCTGTTGTGTGTTATATGTAAAATAGCCGGCAAGTTTTCTTGCGACCAGTTAATTGTGAAAGGGAAACTGCTTACTAATACCATTATTGTCTTTGGATTGGCTTTGTATACCACTTTTGCCAGATCTTCCTGTTCCAGTATCAACGCTTTTCGATCTACGGCTTCTCTTCCGTCACTCGGAACGGGTGAATACTTCCATTTAGGATCCGTTCCGTACACATGATTTCCTATGCAAACGATGGCGATATCCGCCTTTTGCGCTGCAAGAACAGCTTTGTCCATCTCATTGGTCGGTTCATAGAAAACTTCTACTTCGTTACCCACGGCATTTCTGACCCCTTGCAGGATGGTTACGACGTAGGAAGGAGTTCCGCTATACCAATCCAGTAAAACGTCGTCTGCCCGCGGTCCGATAATGGCAATGGACTTTATTTTATTTTTGTCTAACGGTAAAAGTTCATTCTCATTTTTCAGCAGTACAACCGATTTGGCTGTAACCAGACGGACAAACTCCTGAATGTTTTTTTTATGCCACGGAGCAACCGTATCGGTAACGCCGATGTGGGTGTATGGTACATTCTTCGGATTTCCATCGAGCAAGCCGAGCCGGAGGGCGACATAAAAATTGCGTCGTATAACTTTATCTATATCTTTTTCGGTAAGTAATCCTTGTGCAAGAGCCTCGTATATATATGGTTTAAAGGTATCAAGAAACTGTCCCACTCCGGCTTTAACGATTGCTGCCGCCCCTTCCGTATGATTCGGATAGGCCTTATGGGCATTCACTAACAGATTCAACGCTCCTCCGTCGGTGCAGATGATTCCTTCCATATTCCATTTCGCACGGATTTCCTCCAATACAGGATGTATTGTCATCGCTGTGCCATTCCAACCATTATAGGCTGCCATAAACGCCTGCGATCCTCCTTCTTCAATCCCTTTCCGGAACGGATAAGCATAATATTCATGAAAAAGACGATTGTCAAAATCGGACGAAGTCGAATCTCTCCCGTCTTCATTACTGTTAGCCAGGAAATGCTTCATTAAAGAAGCGGCTTTCCAATACCGGGGATTTTCACCTTGCAAACCTTTTACAAAGGCAACTGTCATGGCTGCTACAAGATGTGGGTCTTCTCCGAAAGACTCTTCGGTACGTCCCCACCGGGGATCACGTGCCAGGTCGGCGTTAGGAGCCCGCATCACAAGTCCGCCTTTCTGGTATCTGCTGTTTTGTGTATAATAACGTATTTCTGTAGATTCAATATCCGCCACCTTTTGTATTAATTCCGTATCCCACGTCTCGCCAAGACCGTATGCCTGCGGAAAAACTGTAGTAGGGTATACATCCAGAACCATCCGGTAGTTTTCCATTTTCATGCCTCCCCAATTACCAGCACCTCCCAGGGCCATCCCATGGAGTCCTTCAGAATGCCCCGTATTACGTATACCCAACCGTGGAACTCCCAAGTTTGTAGACAACGCATTTACTTTTTCATCTATTGTCATTAATGACAATAGGTTGTCCAGCCGTTCGTTATCGCTTAATACTGTATTTTGGAACGGATAAATATGTTGCGCAGACATAAAGCATGCAAATAACATACAACAGATTGTCAATGTAATTTTTCTCATACAATTGAATATTTTACTCTGTGCTTTAGTACGAATAGTCAAACCATTCAAAATCTGCATATCCTTTTGATGTGCCTTTTGATGTGGCGTATAGCCCGAAGTAAGCTCCTGTAAATCCACCGGCAGTTTCTGTACTGATAAAACGGGCATCCATTTTTCCTAAAAACTCAAATTGTTTGTTATCTGTAGAGTAATAAAACAAATAAAAATCTTTCTCAGCACGAATCTGTAAATAAACTTTTTTTGTCGGAATAATCACTTCTCTTTCGACATGCCCCATATTGCCTAAACGATAATATAAATTTACAGACTGCTTACCGTCTTCAAGTTGTTTTACAAATACATCATAATGATAAGCGTGGGTTCTATATATAGTAAGTCCCGCTTCTTCCTTTCCTATACAATTTACGAGTTCTAAGCTTGCTGTTACTGTACAATCAATATGTTGCTGTCTTCTGCCGACAAATGTAGGAGTACCCCAGTCATCAAGATTAATTGATGAGGTCTTAAGTCTGAGATAACCTGAATGTTCATTTAATGAATAATTTTCTTTTTCAGGATTATATACGTAATTCCATTCGTATCCTAACTCTTTTGTATTGAAGAAGGTTTTTGTCGGCCTTTCTCTTTTTGCTATCTGTGGAAGTGTTATACAATCCATATCAAGATGAATGGCACCGGTACCGTTTACAACTGGCCAGGCATTTTTCTCCCAAGTCACTGGCGATAGAAAAGTTTCCCGGCCAAGCAAATGATGTAGACCGGATTGCAGCCTGAAACCAAGGCAGACTACCCACCAGCTACCATCATGCGCTTCAATAAAATCAGCATGTCCGATCCCTTGAATAGGATTATTTTGTTCATTCATATTGATATGGGTCATGATCGGATTTGCAGGATTGCTTTCGTAAGGGCCATATATATCCCGGCTACGGGCAATCGTAACCTTATGCCCATATTCAGTACCACCTTCGGCAATAAGAAGGTAATACCAATCATCTTTTTTGTAAATATGAGGGCCTTCGGGATAACGTCCTCCCGTTCCATTCCATATTTTCCTTGTTTCAGTCAATTGCTCCCCTGTTTTAGGATCAATTTCGCAAATTGAAATACCACTGCCAGGAGTAGAGGCCATATAACATCTCCCATCCTCGAAATATAGCGAAGGATCAATGCCACCTTGTTTTAGCCACACAGGTTCAGACCATTCTCCACGAGGGTCTTCCGTATAAACAAAAAAATTACCCTTGTCCGAAACATTTGTTGTTATCATATAAAAAACGCCATCATTATATCGGATCGTCGGAGCATATATTCCTCCGGAAGGATAAGTATTTTTAAGATTTAGTTGTGATTCTCTTGAAAGACAATTCCCGATTTGTTCCCAATTTATAAGGTCTTTACTATGAAAAACAGGGACACCCGGAAAAAAATGAAAGGAGCTGTTCACCAGATAATAATCATCTCCAACCCTGCATACACTGGGATCTGGATGAAATCCCGGTATCACAGGATTTTTGTATCCGTTTTGAGCAAAACAAGGTATGACAAGAAGAATGGTGATAAATGTTTGTAGAACCGATTTTTTCATGATAATTAATTTAATATTTTTATATAAGTCTGTCTTTATTAACATAAGTAAATTTACTATACAATATGGCAAATTGTCATATTTGTTGTGATTTGAATAACGGCTACTGTAATAGAAAAGAGGCTAATAAATGCCAGTAAAAATAAGAATTTCTTTTTCATTGTAAGAAATAAGTTCTCAGTTTATAATTAAGGTACTAGATTTATTATCATTCTTTCATATCTTGAAAGTCGAGGTGTTCCCTTATCTGTAACTTTTAAAATTATATGTGCAGTTTCAGATTTCTTTACTTTTGGGACAAGAAGATAAACCCTATAACCTATTTCTACATCTTTTATCAGAGGTTCTTTATAACTACCTACTTCAGGATAACTATACCACAAATAGCTCAAGTTATCACCATCCGGATCATAAGAACCACTTGCGTCAAGGGCAAGCCATTGTCCCGATTTTATTGTCAACTCATTACTATGCGTCAACACAGGAACGGGAGGATGGTTCGCCGTTTCATAGGATTTTATACACCAGTCCATACGCGCTGCAAAATCATTCTGAAAATCTTCTCTCCATCTCCAAAGTGTAACACGAAAATCCTCGAAAGATACGTCATCTTTTTTTACTGCCCTGCCATAGGGGTTGTAAACATATGGAGTATATTTGTCTACTGCATTTGTCCAAATCATACGGGTTTCCGGTTTTCTAAGAATTCCACCATTATTTTCATTAGCAGACAGTTCGGGTTTATATAATTCATACCGACCACCCCAACCGCCCCAATTTGGGTGTTCAGGTTCATTTAATCCATTAGGTATCAGTAAGAGAAATGCAGGCGTATCACCTTCCAGTCCCCACATCACGTCAGGGTAAACAGACCCTAATGCACCATGTCCTTGCTGTATATTCTCAGCTATCCATTTATTGCTTACAACCTCATTGTCAATTCCCTTAATAATCTGATTTATAGCAGGCCAAGTCGCTTCATCATAATCACCTCCCGGGCTAACGATGTAAAATAGATAAGGGAACTTATCTCTAATCCAAAAACCCGCATCATCCTGGTCCGAAATAGTATATACTCTTAGTTTAGAAATCAATCGCTTAGCTTCCTTTTTGGCTTTTGTTTTATCTATTTTGTAAAGCGCTTGTGCTAAGGTGTTTGCACCTCCCCAAACAGATATCCATAACGGACGTTCATCGCCTTCTTCCAAGATTTTAATAATCCAGTTTGACCCTTCGGAGTCTTTTCCTTCTCCAACTCCTTCCAATCCATATACAGATAAACCCTCCTTTACAAGTTCCTGCAATTCTTTTGCATTAGGAAAACCGGACTCGTGTTTAAGGAGATTTTGTCGCACTTTGCCATATCTATCAATAACTCTTCTTATTGAAAGTGGTTCAACAGAAGACTTTTTGTGTATTGAGGTAGTCGCAACAAGACCTTTAATGTCTATCTGATTAGAATATAACAATAAGCGTACTAAAGATTGTGTATCATCAGGGTCAGCTTCAATATCAGTGAGAACTATCACTCTGTTCTTTTGATTTTCCTGAGCAATTAAATATTGATATGACACCACAAAGTAAATTATTAAGAGCCATTTTGTTTTCATAACTTGTAATAATTTTGTCTTAGTTTATTTTACAGATATATTAATTGTTGTTGATCTAATATCATTGGAGTCGGCTGTTAATTGTATTTCCTTTTTTTATCTATCATAATTTTACTACTTGTTTTTTACCGTTATAAGTCACATCAAGTCCTTTTGTATTCATATCAAACGGTTTGGGATTGCTTTTATCTACAAGAATGATATTAAATGTTCGATGTTGTAACATTCCTGGATATTCACCCTGACGTTCTTCTAAAATCAGTGTACGGGAAATTTCATCATAGGTCATTGGAATAATACTATATTGTCCTTTTTTGTAATTATTGTTCATACCCTCATCTTCATACAAAGTGAACGCGCCATTTTGGCCTGCATATACATATAGTGTAATATTTTCCGGTAATTTTTCATCTACATATTGAATATCAGGGCCATAAGACATGATCGTTCCTTCCCGGAAATACAATGGTATTCTTTCATAAGGAGCATGCACGATTTCCTGATGTCCGCCACGGATATATTTACCGGTATAAAAATCATACCAACCTGTCGTCTCCGGGAAATAAATATTCCGGCTTTTTGCTCCATATTCATATACCGGACAAACCATGAGATAAGGGCCGAACATATATTGATCACCAATATTTTTCACGCGAATATCTTTCCCAAAGTCCATGACTAAGGCTCGCATAATCGTGTAATCGTTAAAGTAAGTCATACCCGCCAATGAATAGATATATGGCATCATATTATAGCGTAATTTGGTATAATATAACATAGATTGGTATGCCGGATGATTCTCCGGGGCAATATTGAATATTTCACGATATGGGTATTGTCCGTGTGAGCGGAAGAGCGGAGCAAAAGTCCCAAATTGATACCAACGGGTATTAAGTTCCCTCCATTCTTTCAAGTCTGCATTTTCAATCCCTGTGTGGTCATATTCACGCTGTCCGTTTTCAAATCTTCTTTCCACACAAAAGCCACCGATATCCATTGTCCAATAAGGAATACCACTCATGGCAAAATTTAATCCGGCAGGAATTTGCGCTTTCATGTCTTCCCATCGTGTTGCAATGTCACCACTCCATGTAGCAGTTGCATAATGTTGTAAGCCAGCAAATCCGGAACGGGTTAACTGAAAGACCCTACGATCCGGATCTGCCTCCATTAAGCCCTCATATATAGCTTGGGCATTCATTAATGCGTATGTATTAAAATATTTTGCGGATGGACCTAAGGCTGTTGGGCCACAGAGCGCTTTACGATATTCCATATCTGTGCAGTCTTTTATATTTGGTTCACTTGCATCCATCCACCATGCATCAATGCCTAACGGATAAAGATGTTCTTTCAATTGCTTCCAGAATAATTTCCGGGCACCTTCGGCATAAGCGTCATAGAACGAACCGATATAGCCGGGGCCTACCCAGTCACGAATACTATCTTTAACGGCTTGCTGATACATCCACCCGTTTTGATCGAACTCTTTGAAATGCTCGGTTGTCATGTAAAATTTAGGCCATACGGAAATCATCACCTGGGCATTCATGGTATGAATGGAATCGACCATTCCCTTGGGATCAGGAAAGCGTTCTTTGTCAAACTCATGACTACCCCAGGCGTCATCAAGCCAATAATTCCAATCCAATACGATATTATCAATCGGTATTTGCCGCTTACGAAATTCTTTTAATACGCCCAGGATTTCGTCTTGTGTCTTGTATCGTTCCCGACTCTGCCAGAATCCCATCGCCCATTTCGGCATGATTGGTGACTTACCTGTGAGCGTACGATAGCCACTGATTACATCGTCCATATTATCCCCATATACAAAGTAGTAGTTTATTTCATTACCCATTTCACTATAAATAGATAATTTGCTTTGTTCCTGTTCTGGAACAGGGGATAACGCTCGCAAGCCAAGATAAGATTCTCCTCCGTCAGGTTTCCATTCTATACGAATAGGAACTCGTTTGCCAGATTCCATATTTATACTAAATTTATAACTGTTCGGATTCCAGGCAGTACGCCAGCGTTCGGGTACAACTAATTCATTATTTAAGAACACCTTTGCATAGCCGGCATAATACAAATGGAAATGATATAGACCACTTTCATTTGGTGCGAGTTCACCTGAATATGTAACATTGGAACCGAATAGAGAAAAGCCTTCCGGTAAGTTTTTTACGGATTTTATATCTTCGTAAAAAATACAGTTCTCTATACGTGTGATTGGAGAAAGTTCTTTTTTCATGGGTGTATATATCGCCGTTAATCCACCTTCTTTTCCATTAGCATCATATAATTTGAACGATTCATTCAATTGGGTGTAATCACGCTTATCGCCAAAGCGGCTCAATGAATAATTATCCCAGAGAATGCCATAATTTTTAGTTGAAAGAATGAACGGAATGGATACTTTCGTATTATATTGGAACAGTTCTTCGTTTTTTCCTTTATAATTAAATTCATCAGCCTGATGTTGTCCTAACCCATAAAAAGCTTCGTCGTCAGGCGACTCAAAAACCTGTTGTATAGTATATCCTTTAGTTTTTTCCACAGTAATTGGGATAAAGCTTTTTCCTCCTCCTTCATTTTCCCGAATGATAGAATGTCCATTTACATCAGTAAAAGTAACTTCACCGGTATGACGACTAATGATTACTTGTAAAGCCTTAGTCTTCAGTGTCAAAATATTGTCTGATTCTTCTACTGCAAATTGTGGGCGTTCGTCTATTTGCGGAACAATAATTAAACTCTTTTCATCTGAAAATTGATTTTCAGGCGTGGCTGATACATGGATAATCTTGTCATTGATAACCTGCAACCGTACTTTTTTTACTTCCGTCTGCTGATTTTGTTTCAGATTTATGATAACTCCATCCGCTGTTTTCTCATAACGTTGTTGTTTACAAGAAATGAAAGCTAAAAGTATTAGCATACATAAATACGAGTGTTTCATTCTATTATTCTTTAGCGTTAATTTATTATTGAAATTTTACACTGTAAAAATCCGAAAAACAAATAATAGTAGGGATAAATAATGTTGCAAATCGTGGTTGGAGATATTTTTTCAATGGTTATAATGTTACCATTTTAGGGCTTATTTGTTATCAACCTCTTTTCCCTGATATGTAGAAGGCAAAACACCAAATTCTTCCTTGAAGTATTTACTGAAGTATCTGGGGTTATTAAATCCAAGCTGATATGCAATTTCAGATACATTCTGTTGGCTCTCACGTAATAACTGAGCAGCACGTTTCAATCGAATAATCCGTATAAATTCAACTGGCGTTTTTCCGGTAATGGATAATAATTTTTTATAAAGATGTACACGGCTCATGGCTAATTTATTACTGAGTTCTTCGACTGATAAATCACTACGGCTAATATTATCCTCAACATATTGAATAGCTTTCTGAATCAAATTTTCATCTAATGAAGTGATTGTAATTTCACTGGGATTAATATCCATTTTTCCATTAAAATGTGCCTGTCTGTTTTGTTGTAACTGCAAAAGCTTCTTTATTCGAAGTTGCAATATGTCAACATTAAAAGGTTTAGTGATATAATCGTCTGTGCCGCTTTCGAGTCCTTCCAGTATTTGTTCTTCTGCTGAACGGGCGGTTAGCAGGATTAGTGAAATATGGGATGTCCGGATATCTGTTTTGACCAACTTGCATAATTCAATACCATCCATCTTTGGCATCATAATATCACTGACAATGATGTCTGGTTGTAAAGTTGGTATTAAAGCCCAAGCCTGAACCCCATCCGCCGATTCTTCAACAATATATTCCGTTTTCAGACAATCTTTCATAAATTGCCGAAAATCTTCATTATCATCTACGATGAGCACCACCGGACGATTATCAGTCGTAGATTCTACTTCTTTTATTTCTATTTCTGGGATTGTCCCGGATACTACCGTCTCATCCAATTGATGAGTTTTTATTATGACCTCCTGTTTTGATTGACTATCTATTCTCGTTTGTTGACGAATAACAGGCAAAGAGACAATAAACACGCAACCTTGCTCCACATTATCACGCACAACTATCGTACCCTGATGTAAGGTTACAAATTCTTTTGCTAAATGCAATCCTACACCACTTCCACTAATTTTATGATTATCACTATGAGCCACTTGGTAGAAGCGTTCAAACACACGTTCTTTGTCTTCATCTTTAATTCCTATCCCTGTATCTGATATTTTAATTTCCAGTTTTTCGCCAGCTTGAGGATTCGATAATAAATTCAGGTAAATATCTACCCGTCCTCCTTGTGGGGTAAATTTAAAAGCATTGGAGAGAAGGTTCATGATAACTTTTCCAATTTTATCCTCGTCAAAAATCATAGATAATTCTTTAATTGCCGAAAAGAATGTAAGATGTACGCTTTTATTCTCTGAGTATTCAGTAAATGATGTACTGATATTTCGAATGAATTCCACAATATCTCCTTGTGATGAGTTTAAGCGATGGCCTTTGACATCGCTTTTACGAAAATCCAACAATTGATTTACCATATTTAGTAAACGAATGGCATTACGATGAATCATCTCCAATCTTTGTCTTTGTTCTTTACCTTCTATTGTTTTTATCATATTTTCTAATGGAGAAATAATAAGAGTAAGAGGAGTCCGTAATTCATGGCTTATATTAGTAAAAAAACGGAGCTTCATATCATCAATTTCATGCTTTTGTTTAGCCTCATGTTCAAGTTTGATCAGTTGATATTTATTACGTTCAGTACGTAATATCTGTCTTCGCGCCAATAATAATATGCCTATGATGAGTAATCCATATAATATATATGCAATAGGAGATAACCAAAAAGGTGGAAGAATAATAATCTGGAGTTCAGATGCTTCATCATTACTAAATCCATCACTATTTATTGCTTTTACTTTTAGTGTATATTTACCTTGTGTCAAATTCGTATAAGTTACTTTATTGGCATCGGCTATTAACCAGTCGGTATTAAAACCTTCCAACATGTACATATATTTGCTCTTTTCCGGCAAAATGAAATTCATTGAAGAGAAAGAAACAGAAAAAACATTTTGACTATATTGCAATTTTACTGATGAACTTCTATTCAATGCCTTTGATAAAATACGATTACCATCATATACAGAGTCGACTCTTACTGCTTCATTGAATAATTGCATATCGGTAAATACTACTTGGGGTGTAAAGTAATTGTATTTAATGTTTTCCGGATCAAAAAGACTTAATCCCTGTATTCCTCCGGCAATGATCTCACCTCTAAATGTCTTTATAATAGAACGCACATTAAATTCTCGACTTAGAAGGCCATCCTGTTCATTATAATGATAGGAAGCATATGTATATGTTCCGGTTTTAGGATCAATACTAACGATAATGTTGCATATTCCATGAGTAGTTGTAATCCACATATTTTTATTGTTATCTTCCAGTACAGCATAGATAATGTCATTCTGTAGTAGCAAATCCTTTTCAATAGAAACAATCGCATCTTTTTTCCGGTCGTAGATGTCTAATCCTTCCTGAGTCGCCAGCCATAGAAGGCCACGGCTATCTTCATATATTTGGTTAATATTCTGATGAGAAAATGACTGAGTCCCTCTTTTATTTCCTCGCCATTTTTCAAATCTTCCTGTAGCGGGTGAAAAAGAAGTAATGCCATCCGCCGTACTCATTAATAGATTTTTGTCTCTCGCTATACAAATCGAAGTAATGATATCACGGGAAAATTCGGATTTTTCATCCGCATAGTGAGTAATGACCCCCGTGTGAGGATCTAAACTTTGTAATCCATCTCCTAAAGTACCAATCCAAACAAGCCCGTTATCTCCTTCTTTCAAAGCCCAAATATTGTCATTAGAAAGAGAGTTTTGATTGTCTGACTGATGCCGATAATTAGTAAATATATGTCCATCAAATAGATTTAATCCCTCCTGAAAAGTTCCGGCCCATATCTTTCCATTGTTTGACGCCAGCAAGCTTACAATAACGTTACTGGATAATGAATTTTTATCAGGATGATATTGGAATATCTTTCGTTCTTTAGTTTCCCTGTTCATGCAAATAAGGCCACTGCTATTGGTTCCTAACCATAAATTGGCTTGCTTGTCTTCTATAATAACGTTGACGTCAGGAGTAAAATTTTCGATATGACTTAAATCTGTCAGATGGTCTGTTTTGAACTTGAAGATACTTTCATAATAATAGGATATGCCTCTTTTGTATGTTCCCACCCAAACAATTCCGATTTCATCGCAATACAAACAAGTAAGACTATTCTGCGCTATGCTTCTTTCGTTAAATGGGTCATTGATAATATATTGAATAGTCTGAAGTTTTTTATTGATAAGATTTATTCCGCCATGATCGGTAGCAATCCAGAGTTGTCCGTTCAAGTCTTCTTTTATATCACCAATGTTATTATTTGATAATACATAGCGACTATTTTTTTGTGTCCCTGAATGCTCCCATGTATTTTCTTTTATATAATAAGTCCATAATCCGGTATTATTCTTAGTATATATCCAATAATCACCTTCCGAATCCACCAACATGGAATATTTACTATATGCTTTACCTGGCGTATAAGTAAGATAATCATTGCGGAATATTATCCGGCCGGAATTTCGATCCAGACATTCAATTAATCCATTTTCATAGAGATAAATAATTCCATTTTGATCCTCGGTGATATAGCAGAGTTTTCTGTCTGAAAGGCTTGTCTCTTTATCTACAGGATAAAAAAGAAGTTTTTTACTTTTTATATTGTATTGATAAGTACCTATGGAATTAGTATGGCACCATATATTTCTCCCCTTATCTACATAAAGAATGTCTGGTTTTTTATTGATGCCGTATTTAGACAACAGTTGTTCTGCCGGATGAAATGATTCTTTTCCCGGATCATAATACACGTATCCCATTCGTTCTGTACGTACCCAAAGTCCTCCGTCGGCATCCTCTTGAATATGCTCTACTGAGTTATCTATTAGGGAATTCGGGTCTTTACCGTTTCGGACAAAAACCTTAAATGTATATCCATCATATCTGTTAAGTCCCGAATTAGTGCAAAACCACATGAAACCTTGTGAGTCTTTCGTGATGTAACTAACCTGACCATTAGAGAGTCCTTCCTTTGTGCTTAGATGTTTAAAAGCAATATCTTCAACAGCAAAGAGATTTGTGATTAGACATGTACGTAGAATTGCGAGAAACAAATACTTCATAATATGACAGTGATTAATAAGGCATAAATTTATAATTTATTTTCAATCTTTCTTCTATTGCATAAGGAAATGGATTAAATTAGAATAAACGTATACTGCTGGCTATAAATAGATTGTTCGTTTTATATAGGAACAGATTAACATTTTATACAGCAATTGATAACATTTTGAAAGATATGATTAACCGAAATAACTATTCTATATAACATTATTAAACGCTTTTTACTTTGTCTGTTTTTACTTTTACACCCAAAACATTAAGAGTATTTTAACAATATGTTAACAATTAAAGTATGTACAAATGGGAAAATCTTTTAGAAAATGCATAAACAATCGTTTATGTGGTATTGTATTGCTCATATTTATGCTGTTGCCGACAGTATTAAGAGCAAATCTTTCTCAAAACAAAACGGTCTCAGGTATTGTAACCTCAGCATCTGATGGAGAGTCATTGATTGGAGTTAACGTTCAGGTAAAAGGAACTACAATCGGAACATCCACGGATATTGACGGTCGGTATTCGATTAGTGTGAGTAGTGGAGAAACACTCCTTTTTTCATACATCGGATACAAAAATCAAGAAATTGTCATCGGTAATCAAGCAACATTAAATGTTGCTTTAGAAGAAGACAGTGAAATATTGGACGAAGTTGTTGTTGTAGGATATGGGGTTCAGAAGAAAAAGTTAGTAACCGGAGCTACAATTCAGGTAAAAGGTGATGAACTTCAAAAATTAAATACAACAAGCCCATTGCAGGCGATGCAAGGACAAACGCCTGGAGTGAATATCGCTTCGACTTCCGGTCAACCCGGCTCCGATATGAAAGTTACAATTCGTGGACTCGGTACGGTTGGAAATAGCAGTCCTCTATATTTAATTGATGGTATCGGGGGTGATATATCTACTTTGAATCCTGCAGATATTGAATCCATAGATATACTGAAAGATGCAGCTTCGGCTGCCATTTATGGAGCTCAGGCTGCAAATGGAGTAGTATTGATTACGACAAAATCAGGGAAAGAGGGAAAGGCCCAAGTGTCTTTTGATGCTTATTACGGAATACAAAACGTTGCCCGTACTACTAAGATGCTAAATGCAGAACAATATAAAACAATTATGGATGAGCAGTCAATTAACTCAGGTGGAGGAGTCTTTGATTGGGACTCCTTTGCAAGTATAAAGGGTGTGGATACTGACTGGATTGATAAAATGTTCACAGATAATGCAGAAACACAGAGTTATACGCTTGGAGTTACAGGCGGTTCACCTACTTCTACGTACGCTATATCATTAGGCTATCTTTCACAAGAAGGTATAGTTGGTGGTAAAGATATTTCTAATTACGAACGATATAATTTTCGTATAAATTCCGAACATAAATTATTCAATAATTTCCTTAAGGTTGGAGAACATGTGAGTTTTATTTATAAAGCAACAAAAGGTATCAGCGTCGGTAATCAATATAATAATACCCTGCGTGGCGCATTCGGAGTGTCTCCTCTGGCGCCGATTTACAGCGATAACAATATTTATGATTTTCCATACAATGATACATCCAACTCAGATTGGTTTAACGGAGATGGTAATCCTTATGGAATAATGATGATAAATACAAACAATAAGGACAAAAACAGAACATTTGCAGGCGATGTTTATGCAGAGATAGAACCTATTAAGAATCTGAAATTACGTACGGTATTCGGAACTGTGTATAATGCTTCGGAATATAGAAGTTTTACTCCTCTATATCAGCTTTCTATCTATGCATATAATAACACGCGTACATCTGTTTCGCAAAACATGAACCAAGGGATGTCGTTGACATGGACGAATACGGCAACTTACGACTTTAGTGTGGATAAACACAAATTCAACACACTATTAGGTATGGAGTCTTCACGTTATGACGGCTCTTATTTGGGCGCCGGTAGTGGTTCTCTGAAAGAAGGATTTGATAACTGGTCACATGCGTGGATTGATAACGCAACAAGCACCAGTAAAGATGATGGATTATCGGCCAATGGAAGTCCTCATGGTTCAAACCGCAGTGTATCTTATTTTGGTCGCTTGGGTTGGAATTATCAGGAAAAGTATATGCTGAATGCTACATTACGTGCTGATGGCTCTTCTCGTTTTGCAAGAGGACATCGTTTTGGTTATTTTCCATCGGTATCAGCAGGATGGGTTATTACAAATGAGCAATTTATGCAAAAAACATCAGACTGGATGAGTTATCTGAAAATCCGTGGAAGTTGGGGACAAGTAGGCAATCAGAATATAACTGCAAATCAATTCGTTTCACCAATCAAAACATCTACTACAAATTATATATTTGGAACATCCTATGGAGCTGAAGCTCAAGCTAACTATTGGGGAGCATATCCCAGTCGGCTGGCTAATGAAAAAGTTAAATGGGAAACTTCCGAGCAAATAAATATAGGTGTTGATACTTATTTTATAAAACATTTGAGCTTGAATGCGGATTTTTACATTAAAACAACTAAAGACTGGCTGGTGCAGGCTCCAATATTAGCGACCGCCGGTACTGGCGCTCCTTATATTAATGGAGGCGATGTAAAAAATACTGGAGTGGAATTGGCATTAACATGGGATGATAATATAGGCAAAGATTTTAATTATCATGTTACGGTGAATGGCGCTTATAATAAAAACAGTGTAGGAAAAATCCCTACGGTAGATGGAATTATTCATGGATCGACAAACCAGTTATATGATAATACTCCTGAGTTTTATCGTGCCCAAAACGGACATGCTATTGGTTATTTCTGGGGATATAAGACAGCAGGGATTTTTCAAAATCAAGAAGAAATAGATGCATGGAAAACGGCAGGAAATGGAATACTCCAATCTGATGTAAAACCGGGAGACGTGAAATATCTCGATTTAAATCACTATGATGTCGATGGAAATATTGTTTTGGGAGCTGATGGTATTATTAATGATGCCGATAAAGTAGATATAGGTAATGGCATGCCTGATTTTACATTTGGATTTAACGTTGGATTTACGTATAAAAATTTTGATTTTTCTGTTTATGCTAATGGTGTAGCTGGAAATGAAATCGTACAATCGTATCGCACATATAGTAACAAGCAGGCAAATTATACTACTGCCATTCTTAATCGTTGGACTGGAGAGGGAACATCGAATAAAATACCACGTGTAACAGAAGTAAATATAAATTGGCAATTCTCTGATCTGTTCTTACAGAAAGGAGATTTCCTTCGCATTAATAATGTAACAGTAGGATATGATTTTGCCAAACTGATTAATAATAAATATTTTGGTCAGGCTCGCTTATATGTGCAGGCTCAAAATTTATTAACATTTACCAAATATGATGGAATGGACCCGGAAATAGGTTATGGAACAGAAGATAGCGGATGGGTCTCTGGAATTGATTTGGGCTACTATCCCCGTCCAAGAACTGTTTTATTTGGAGTAAATCTTAAATTTTAACAAATTAACCTCTAAAACAAAAATATATGAACAAGTACAATATATCTATAATAGTGTTAGCCGTAATGCTGACAATATCTTCCTGTTCTGAAAGTTTTCTGGATGTGGAATCTAAAACAGAATCAACAACCGGAAATTTCTACAAAACGGTTAATGATGCAAGACGTGCATTATACGCCTGTTATGACGGTTGGCAATGTTCTACATCCAATGGCGGTTTTTCCTTTTATGTTGCATCGGAAGTGATGGCTGATGAATGCTTTGGAGCAACGGGAAATACAGACGCCTATACTTATCAGGCGGCAGATCGTTTTGATATTTCGTTATCTCCATCTGATATGAATATGTTTGAAACGATATGGACCAGTTATTACGCAGGCGTATATCGTTGTAATGAATTAATTGCTCATGAAGAACAGATAAACTGGGGAACAGACGATTCGATTCGGGGTACCTATATGGGAGAATGTCGCACTATCCGTGCATTGCTTTATTTTGATATGATACGGCTATGGGGAAATATACCGCTATTTACGGAACCGGTAAATGAAAATAAGACTCAGGCTGATCCGGATGATGTATATGCAATTATTGTTGAAGATCTTAAATATGCAATTAATAATATACCGGCAGATGCTTATCCGAAAGCTGAAGCTGCATCAAATGATGGTCATATTTCAAAATATGCAGCAGAAGCCTTATTAGCCAGAGTATATTTGTT
>JAISDJ010000253.1 GCA_031264865.1 Tannerellaceae bacterium
ATGTCTTTGTAGTATAGTTCGGCGGAGGCCTCGTATTCGTTGTCGGCCAGATTGCGGAAATAACCGATGGCGAACTGGTCGCATAGCTGGGGTTTTACATTCTGCGAGGCCTGGAACCAGACGTCGAGGGGCGAGCCCGACGCGGAGTTGGAGGCCAGTTGTATATACTGCGCCGTGCGCGAATAGCTGGCTTTCATCGATTGATAGTCGCTGATGATATAGGTTATTCCCGCCCGGGGCTCCAGTTGTTGCTGCGTTTTGTAGATCTTTCCCCTTTTGTAGGTTTTTGTGTACGCCACGTTGTAATTTTCCAGGTATTCCTGTTCTTCCCCGTTCGATATGTTTTGAAAAGCGGAGTAGCGCAGGCCGTATTTTAGTTTCAGCCTATCGGCAATCGTCGTTTCATTGGCGATGTACACGGCATGTTCTGCGGCATATTCCTTGGGGAAGGCGATCCGTCCGAGAATTGATTCGTCGCTGGTTCCCCCGCCTTCGCCGGGAATAAAGCGGTGGTAAATAAAATTATATCCGAATTTCAGGTGGTTCGTCGGGTTCGGTAGATACGAAAAGTCGGCCTTCATGCCGTAGTCGTTCATTTTAGACTTCCATTCCTGGTTTAATTGTTCGCTCAGGTTGCTTTTCAGGTAATAGTCGTAAAAGCTCCCGATGAGGGTGAAATTAGAGAATACCTTGGGCGAAAAGATATGGTTCCAGCGGGCGGTAACGGTTTGATTGCCGAAATCCATGCCGGCAAAGCGGTTGGAAAAATTATCCCTTCCGAAATAACCGGCCAGAAAGATCCGGTTGTTGTCATTGATACGGAAATTCACCTTTGCATTCATATCATAAAAGTAAAGGCTCGATTTCCGCAGGTTCTCATCGGATGATAGTTTCAGAAATACATCGGCATACGTTCGCCTCCCCGAAACAAGCGCGGAAGCTTTTGAACCCAACGGACTCTCCAACGTAAGGCGACTTGAGATGAGGCCGATACCTCCTGTTCCTGTAAAGCGCTGGTTATTTCCGTCTTTCGTACGAATGTCGAGCAGAGAAGAAAGCCGTCCGCCGAAGGTAGCCGGGATATCTCCTTTATAAAGTGTCACATCCTTGATTGCATCATTATTAAATACAGAAAAGAATCCCATCAGGTGCGATGCACTGTAAACGGTTGCTTCGTCTAAAAGGATAAGATTCTGGTCGTGTCCGCCTCCACGTACGCTAAATCCGGAAGAACCTTCGGAGGTAGACTGTACGCCCGGTAGCAACTGTATCGCCTTGATAACGTCTACTTCGCCCATTAGAGCCGGAACGGTTTTGATAGCTTTGGCCGACAGTTTCTCTACGCTCATCTCCGCTTTCGTAATGGTTACATTCTTACCTTCCGCCGAAATGATAACTTCCGACAATTCTTGGGCGTTTATTGCCAAGTCTACGTTCAGTTTAATATCGGATGTAAGTTCTATCGGAATTTCTTTTTTAAGATAACCCACATAGGAAAAAACCAATGTATACTTCCCTTTCGGAAGACTAAGAGAGTAAAATCCGTAAGGATTCGAAACGGTTCCCGTACGTGTACCCGAAATAATAACTTCCGCCCCGATGAGGTCTTCGCCGTTGCTGTGATCTTTAATATTTCCACTGATTGTAAACTTCTTTTCCTGTGCCAAAAGGGTAAATGATGTAAAAACGAATAGGACAAAGAAGGGTAGTAAATGTTTGCTTGCTTTTGCCATAAGGCTCATCAACTTGTTTTCATTTTTATTTGTCTGCCGCAAAGAAACATATAATTTATGAATATTGATATAGAAAAAGACAAAATAGATCTTTTTACGATTCTACGAGACAGAAATAAAGAAAAACGGTAAAAAGCGCTCAGGGAAGAGTTCTTTTCTTGTATCACAAAATATTTAACATTTTTATTAAGTACAAAATCATCGGCTGTACGTCCTTTCTTAAATAAAACATCCTTATGACTATTCGGAACGACAAACATTATACTTTAGTTGAGCTGCTGGATGATGCTTATTTTATCTTATCGGTCAAAAACCCCACGTTGGAAAGTGATATGTTTTGGAAAGATGCGATAAAAAAAGGTTATCTCACTCCTGAAACATATGCGCTTGCCAACGATTTTATTTTATCTGTTCAGCCTAAAGAATTGGATAAAAATCAAAAGGCCGAGATATGGGATAATATCAGGAAACGGAATATAAAGAGACAAAGAAAAAAGGCTGATAGATGGATCTTTGTATCGGCTATTGCCGCTTGCCTGACCGCGCTGACAATTCTGTCTGTAAACTATTTTCACCCAACAGAAAACCCTTATAAGGAGATGCTTGTAAGCATCGAAAAACCGGATACGGCCGTCAATGCGATCCAAATCATCTTTCCGGATAGCAAACCGCTTATTATCAAGAATAAGAATGCCAATATCCAATACACCGGGGAAGGAACCATCTTAGTTGATTCGGAGGTTTCGGAAAACGAAAAACAAACTCCGACCGTATCCGATATTTCGGGTAAAAACAAAACGAACGCCTATAATCAACTCATTATCCCCAAGGGACAACAATCTTCGCTCATCTTATCGGACGGCACTAAAATATGGCTCAATGCGGGTACGCGGATCGTATATCCTCCTGTCTTCAACAAAGCGGAAAGAGTTGTATATGTTGAAGGTGAAGTGTTTTTAAACGTTTCCCCTGATAGCAAACGTCCTTTTATTGTTAAAACAAAAGAGTTTGATATCCAGGTAACGGGGACCTCCTTCAATGTTAGTTCTTATGAAGACATGGAAGAATATTCGGTAGTCTTGGTGGGAGGTTCCGTCAAAATCAAATCCAAGGAATTGAAAGAAGAAATAACACTTGTTCCCAACCAAAAACTGTCTCGTCTTCGCAGTAAATACAATATTGAAACAGTCAACGCCACCGAATATACGGCATGGATAAACGGCTTTTATCAATATAAAGGAGAGAAAATAGCTAAAGTGATACAAAAACTATCTTATTATTATAATTATAACATTTACTGTGATGAAGAAATTGCCCGAAAAACCTGCTCCGGTAAATTGGATTTGAAGCAGGACATCGAAAAAGTATTAGACACTTTATGCCGGGGATCCGTGCCTATGATTTATCAAAAAGATGGTAACAATTATTACATTCGGTCGTTAGATTAATAAAATATCAACCCACAAAATCACACTATTATGAGAGATCCTCCAATAAAAACGGAAAAGGCCGGATAAAATACCCCTACTCCATCCAGCCTCTGATTTGTAGATTGAGAATTGATATCAGAAACTTCAACCTAAAATCATTCAAATGTATGACAAATAATTTAAATTTAATTATAGATGTCTTGCACATTTATTATAATAAAATTTTCAGGATTATGAGAATAACCACCCTATTCCTGACTATCTGCATAAGCTATCTGGCAGCAGAAAATAGTTATGCCCAGTTAACTCATCTCTCGTTGAAAACGAAAGAGGCTACTTTTTTGGAAATCTTTGACGAGATAGAAAATAAAAGTGAGTTTATTTTCTTCTATCACGATGATGTGCTCGACTTAAACAGAAAGGTACGATTGAACATAAAAAATCAGCCTGTAGACAAAATATTGGATAATCTGTTTAAAGGAACCAATATAACCTATACGATTGAAGACAGACAAATCTCTTTATTCACCCGAAACGAGTCTGCCCAACAGCCCTCTCTGAGAATAACCGGACGAATCTCCGATGAAAACGGAGAACCGTTGATCGGAGTTAATATTCAGGAAGAAGGGACAACCAATGGGGTTGTGACCGATATAAACGGGAATTTTACGATTTATAACGTTTCCGGAGAATCAGCAACGCTGGTATTTTCTTACATCGGTTATATCTCGCAGAAAATAGTAGTCGGGAATCAGCGAAGCCTGAATATCCGGATGCTTCCGGATACTCAAAACCTGGAAGAAGTGGTGGTTGTAGGTTTCGGATTACAGAAAAGGGAAAGCGTCATCGGAGCCATATCCACCGTTAAACCGTCTACTTTCCAGGTTTCCCAATCCCGGTCGATCACAAACAACCTGGCCGGACAAATTGCCGGAGTGATTGCCGTACAACGTACCGGAGAACCGGGATATGATACCTCCGAGTTCTGGATTCGCGGTATAAATACGTTCGGCGCCAATGCAACTCCATTGGTTCTCGTAGACGGAGTAGAGAGAAGCCTGAACGATATCTCTCCCGAAGAGATCGAATCGTTCTCCGTATTGAAAGATGCAACAGCAACGGCCGTGTACGGGGTACGCGGAGCCAACGGCGTGATCCTGATCCAAACCAAAAAAGGACAGATTGGGAAAACACGTATCTCCGTAAAAATCGACCATGGTATTTCAGCGCCTACACAATTACCTGAATTTGTGGATGGCGCCAAATACATGGAAGTGGTCAATGCAGCCCGTATCCTCTCAAATGCCGAAGGACAGGGATATTCTGCCGAAGATATAGAAAAAACAAGAACCGGAGCCGATCCCGATCTATTCCCTAATATGAACTGGCTGGAGGCCGTAACCAGATCGTATGCGCCTAATAACCGGGTGAGCCTGGACGTCAACGGAGGAAGCGAACTATTACGATACAGCCTGGTACTTTCTTATTATGGAGAAGAAGGGATTATCAAGAAAGATCGCTCCACAGATTACGATTCACAATTGAAATTCCAACGATACAATGTTCGCAGTAATGTAGATATCAATCTTACTTCATCTACCTTGCTCAATGTAAGTATCGGAGGATATATAAAAAACAGAAACGCCCCAAGTGAAGGGATCAACAGTATTTTAGATGCAGCTTTTCTTGTCACTCCCATTATCTATCCGGCTCAATATTCCAATGGGCAGCTTGCCAACCGAACCAGCGGCAATAACCCTTGGGCGATGGCTACTCAACATGGTTATAAAAAGAGATATGAAAGTTCGATCCAGTCTACTATGAGCATCGAACAGAATATCGGGAAATTATATTCATCGCTGGAAGGATTGAAATTGAAAGCCTTGTTTTCATTCGACGCCTGGAACTGGAGTGATATTAACCGGGGCAAAGTACCTACTTACTATTCGGCTTACGGAAGAGATGATAACGGAGACTTATTGACCAGCCTGCTCAACGAAGGGCAGGAGTTCCTAGGATTCAGTAAAGGTGCGGGAGGAAACCGTGCGATGTATATCGAAACTCAGTTGAACTATAACAGGCGCTTTGACGATCATCTGGTAGATGCCTTGTTTCTGTATAATATGCGGGATTATGTAGATGCCGATGCCGATTCGGGGATCAAGTCATTACCTTACCGAAATCAGGGGATTTCCGGACGTTTGTCTTACAGTTATGCAGACAAATATTTTGTTGAAGCGAATTTCGGATATAATGGTTCCGAAAACTTCCAGAAAGGTTACCGGTTCGGATTCTTTCCTTCTATCGCCATGGGATGGATGATCTCTAATGAATCGTTTATGAAAAATATATCGGGCGTCCTCTCCAAACTAAAAATCAGGGGATCCTGGGGATTAGTAGGAAACGATCAGTTAGGCGGAAGACGTTTTGCGTATGTCTCTACCATAAACAACTCAAACGGATATAAATGGGGATATACAGGATCGTACAGCCAGTCTGGTAAACAGGAAGGCGACTTCGGGATCCCAAACCTTACCTGGGAAACTTCGGAAAAGATCAATCTAGGCCTTGAAATCGGGTTGTTCAGCTGGCTGAATATGCAGGTCGATGTTTTTAAAGAAAACAGACGGGACATTTTTATGCAACGGAAAACGATCCCGGAAATAGCCGGATACAATATAGCTCCCTGGGCCAATTTCGGTAAGGTGACGAATAAAGGGATCGACATGAATATTGAGATGAATCATAAATTTAACAAGGATCTTCTGATTTCAACGCGTGGAAACTTCACTTTTGCCAGAAATAAGGTGATCGAATATGACGAACCGGAAGGATTGAAAGGCACTACCCGCGCTCAGACGGGCCAACCGTTAAGACAACATTTCGGACTTATAGCCGACGGTTTGTATACAAAAGATGACTTTACCGACGGAGTACTAAAAAGCGATTTGCCCAGGCCAACGTTCGGTGATGTGGCTCCCGGAGATATAAAATATATCGACATAAATGAAGATGGGAAAATAGACGCCTTCGATAAATGCCCGATCGGGAGGCCCTGGGTTCCGGAAATCGTCTATGGTTTTGGCGTAAACCTTAAATATAAGAATGTTGATTTCGGTATCTTTTTCCAGGGTGCCGGTAATTTTACGAACATGCTGAAAGGTAATAACCTTATCCCTGCCAGTGGTGGTGGAGGCTTAGGCAATATCTATTCAAATGTAGACGATCGCTGGACGGAAGAAAATCCGCGTCAGGATGTATTCTGGCCTCGCCTCTCTTTCTACGATTCCGAAAACAACAAGCAGGAGTCTACCTGGTGGCTGAAGAACGCCAGCTATTTACGTCTGAAAAATCTGGAGATCGGCTATACACTTCCACGTTCCTGGCAAAAAAAGGTTGCCATGCGGAATGCCAGAATATATGCCAGGGGATCAAATCTGCTGACATGGGCGCCTTTCGATATGTGGGATCCTGAAATAGGTTCAAGCAATGGCTTGACTTATCCTACGATGAAGATTATTTCAATAGGTTTGGAAATTACATTTTAATAGATAACATTATGAAAAAAATAAGTTGGATTTTAATCAGCATATACTCAGTAGCGGCAATATTGACTTCATGTGCTGATTTCCTAGATAAAGAACCTGACGACATGCTTACCCTGGAAATGGTATTCGACGACAAAAAAAGAACAGAGGAATGGCTGGCAACGATTTACACCCAAGTTCCCGATCTGCTGTCGGAATCTAATTTTACTTTCCGAATTTTATCCGATGATCTATTCATTAGTCCGGAACTACAACAATTTGGTGCGTCATTCGTTGTAAACGCTATTCAGGGTAACTGGAACCCATTAACCGATATGTCTATCGACGTATGGAATAACGGCTACAAAGCAATCCGTTCCGCCTATATATTTATGCAAAACGTGAAAGCATTGCCGGAACAGGGCGTATCGGAACGAGATGCAGAGTTTATGCGGATGGAAGCTCGTTTTCTGATAGCCTATATCTATTCGCGCATTCTTTCGTTTCATGGTCCCTGTCCGCTGATAACCGAATTGGTTCCTCCCAGCTCTTCTGTGGAAGAACTGATGAGAACCCGGACACCCTTTGAGGAAATCGTAAACATACTGGATAAAGAACTGATGGAGCTAAGCGCCTTCTTCCCCGAGGTATTGCCTCAGGAAGCAATGCAGTTCGGAAGGCCTACCAAAGGTATTTGCCTGGCGGTAAGAGCCCGCTTATTACTTTATGCCGCCAGTCCATTGTTCAATGGGAATCCGGATTATACTGATGTGGTTAACCCGGACGGTACTCCTCTTTTCCCTCAATCATATGATCCTGATAAGTGGAGAAAAGCGGCGGATGCCACCCGATTACTACTGGATGTTGCAGAAAAAGGAGTCTATAACCTATATGTAGAAAGGTATTCAAATGGAGAAATAGATCCTTTCCTCTCTTTTCAGAATCTATTTCTTACAACGGCTGAGACGAACAAAGAAATCATTTTCGGGAGAGCCTCCGTCGATTATAATTGGGCGAGAAGAACCCAGCCTCGTAACATCGGCGGTAGCGGTTTCCTTTCACCGCCACAAGGATTAGTAGACAAATTCTTTATGCGTAACGGATTGCCGATAACTGCTCCTAATTCGGGATACACAGAAACCGGTTTTACCTCCGAACCTATCTTTTATGAAAATACATCGTACGACCTGGCCGACGAGGAAAGAACCAAAGGACTGGTGGTAGGAAAAGACGTATTCAATATGTACGCAAACAGGGAACCTCGTTTCTACATCAGTATCCGGTATAATAATCAATATATTCCGGCATATAACTTATATACCCAACTGATGTTCAACCAGGCTGCCGGCCGGCCGAATCACGATTCTCCGCAATGCGGATATCTACCCCGCAAAGGTGTTTCTCCTAATGACCTGCCTCGCACCTCGGCTTATCCGTACCGTCCGGGAATTATCTTCAGGCTCGGAGAGTTTTATCTGAATTATGCCGAAGCGTTGAATGAATGTGATCCGGGAAATCCGGAAATACTCAAGTATGTGAACCTCATTCGTGAACGGGCCAGTATTCCGCAATACGGGAATGGCGAAGGGATGATTTCGCCTCCTTCCGGACAGGATAACATAAGGGAGTTGATATGGACCGAACGCCGGGTGGAACTATGTCTCGAAGGTGAGGTTCGCTATAACGACATAAGACGTTGGAAGATTGCCGAAGAGATATTCTCCGAGCCTCTTATGGGAATGAATGCATATGGCGCTACACCGGAGGAATATTATGTAAGGACAATCGTTACACAGCCTAAATTCGATAAGAAAATGTATCTGTGGCCTATCAAACAGACATTCATTGATAATAATCCGAATCTGATTCAAAACAAATTCTGGTAAAATGATGATCAGGAAAACAACTTTTATAGGCGTAGCAGTCGTAAGTATCTATAAGCATTTACCGCTAATGCTCCAGGATCATGGCACTGAAGTGGCTTTTCGTAATATTTGGATACGAAATTTATAACCTTATTCGTTTATATAATTATGACATTATCAAGAAGATCATTTCTAATCAAATCCTCCTGCGCCGTAGCAGCAGGGGTTACTATACCCGGTTTTTTGAAAGCTTCGGGTAGTCCTTCTTCAATCAGCGCCAATGACCGGATCAATGTAGCTTTGATTGGATGCCGGAATATGGGATGGAATAATCTGGTCGATTTTTTACCTCATAAAGACGTACAATGCCTGGCTCTGTGCGATATCGATGAAAATATCTTATCCAAACGGGCAAAAGATTTATCCGACAAGCAACAAACCGGATTCGACTTGTACGCCGACTATCGGAAAATCCTCGACAGGAAAGATATCGACGCCGTCATTATCGGCACTCCCGACCATTGGCATTGCTTGCAATTCGTCGATGCCTGTAAAGCCGGTAAGGATATTTATGTGGAGAAACCGATAGGCAACAGCATTGCTGAATGTGATGTTATGGTTGCTGCTACTGCGGAATATAACCGGATTGTACAAGTTGGCCAGCAACAGCGTAGCGGCCAACACTGGAATGAGATGATTTCCTACCTACAGACAGGTGCATTGGGCACTATCGGGCATGTACATGTTTGGGCGAACTTTGATTACGGGGCGTTAATGAATAAAGTAAAAGATTCAGCCCCGCCAACAGGTGTCGACTATACTATGTGGTTAGGGCCTGCTCCCGAACGTCCATTCAACAACCAACGTTTCCACGGTTCCTGGCGTATGTTCTGGAATTATGGCGGAGGTCTGATGACCGACTGGGGTGTTCACCTGCTGGATATGGCTCTGTGGGGTATGAATGTAAAGACATTGCCGCAGAAAATCCAGGCAACCGGAGGCAAATTCCTGTATCCGCAAGGAAGTCATGAAACCTTCGATACCCAATCGGTAGCGTATAAATTTGAAAATCATATCCTGACATGGGAACACAACACCAACAGCGATCTAACGTATATGGGCAAAAACTATGGACTTCGGTTTATCGGTTCGAATGGCATGCTGGTAGCCGATCGTGAAGACTGGAAAGTGTTTCCTCTCAAACAGACCGAACCGGAAAAGACGGTAATAGCAGATCATCAGGATCATAGAACCCATGTGAGGAATTTTCTGGATTGTATAAAAACAAGAAACCGGCAAACAGCTTGTACCATCGAAAACGGTAGTCTTTGTGCCAAGTATGCCCATTTGGGAAATATTGCAGCAAGGGTAGACGAATCGTTGGTATATGATGATACGAAAAAGACGTTCAATCTGAAAAAAGCAGACCAGTATCTGAAACCCATTTACCGGAAACCCTGGACAATATTATATTAAACCTGAAAAGATATGACAACACGCAGAAATTTCATTAAAACATTAGGACTGACATCCGCCGGTTTGTTAGTTGGGCAAAGCACTCTAAATGCTAAAAGCTATGCCCGTGTAAATGGGGCAAACGACCGTATCAGAGTTGCCTTATGGGGCTGTAACCGGCGTTTCGACTCTATATCAAAAGCATTGTCAACATGCAAAAACGTAGAGGTTGTTTATGTTTGTGATGTAGATAGCCGACGCTTGGATAAAGCGGTTGGGATTATCAAAAATCTGCTCGACACAACACCGAAGGGACAAACGGATTTACGTAAAACACTGGAGGATAATTCGATTGATGCCGTATTCAATATGACGCCCGATCATTGGCATGCGTTGGGAGGGTTACTGGCTATGGAAGCGGGAAAGCATGCGTATCTGGAAAAACCGGTCACCCATAATCCACATGAAGGAGAGGCTTTGGCCGACTGCCTGAAACGACATCCGAACCTGATGGTACAAGTAGGTACACAGCAACGTTCCTCAGTGGAAAGTATCGATATCATGCAACAGATTCACAACGGAGAACTGGGTGAGGTATATGAAGCTGATACTTTTTATATTGCGAATCGCGAACGTGTTAATAACCCCAAGAAAGTGGCCGTTCCGGAATGGTTAGACTGGAATCTGTTTCAAGGGCCGGCTCCCCGTACAGACTTTATGGATATATGGGCGGATTATATGTGGCATTGGTATTGGCAATATGGTACGGCCGAATCAGGAAACAATGCACTTCATGAATTGGATGTGGCACGTTGGGCATTACAAGTGAGATACCCGAACGAAGTAACTTCCTTTGCCTATAAGAATCATTTTAAAGAAGATGGATGGACGATGTATGACACGATGGATGCAGCTTTCATTTTCCCCGGCGATAAACTGATCAAGTGGAAATGCCAGTGCCGGAACGGATATCAAACATACGGACGAGACCGTGGCACGATCATCTATGGCACAAAAGGATCGGTTATTATCGACAGGGATGGATATGAAATATTCGGATTAGACGGAAAGAAACTTCGTGAGCGTAAAGCGAATGTGAAAAGTCATGCAACAGCTTTAGGAGGAAGCGGAATAGGACTAGATGCATTACACCCTCAGAATTTCTTTGAAGCGATCCGTGGAAAGGAAAAACTCAATTCTTCATTAGAACAAGGCGTTGATAGTACCCTACTGTGTCATCTGGCAAATATTTCTTATAAAGAGGGAAACCGGGCATTGGCTATTGATACTACCAACGGCCACTTTAAAGACAACAAAATACAGAAACGTCATTGGGCAAGAGAGTACGAAAAAGGTTGGGAGGTAAAATAAATGAGACTACTAAATAGGTTTCTTTGTCTGGCTTTTGTATTCGGAGCGGTAGTAGCAACGCTGTCGGCTCAAAGCGCGCCATGCCCTTCCATATGGGGTATTGCCAAAATGACTTTCCTGGTCAGCGACTTTAGCCTGGCCAGGAGTTATTACGGCGATTTCCTGGGTTTTGAAGAATGTTTTTCTTATCAATCGGAGGAAGGAATGGTAATCTCATTTAAAGTAAATGACCGGCAATTCCTTGAATTTATTGAAGATCCTGAAGCAAAAGACAAAAAACGAATGGTTTCCGTTTCATTAGAAGTGGATAACGTACAGGAGATGGAATCATACTTCGCCTCTAAAAATGTCTGTATAATAGAAAAAACAAGGCCGGACGGGGCAAGAAACGAAGTAATGGCGGTGGATGACGGATATGGTAATAAGGTTGAGTTCATTACTTTTCGTCCGGAGTCTTTGCATAAACAGTCTAAAGGCAAATTTTTATCAGAGAAGCGTATATCAACTTCCATCCATCATGTCGGGCTTTATACGGATAAGGTGAAAAACGACGATCCGTTTTATACCGGCATTTTGAATTGTAAAGAAGTCATTCGTTCTCCGGAGAACCGGGAAGAACTGCCGATTATGATTTATTATGCATTGAATAGTTGTGCAGAATATATCGAACACTATGCCCATTACGATCCCAACACCTGCCATCCTTGTTTTCTGGTGGATAATATGCAGGAAACCATTTCCGTATTACGAGAAAGAAAAAAAGAAGAAACGCTGGCAAAACCGGCAGTAGGAAGAGCCAATCGCTGGATCCTGAATTTGAAAAATTCGGATGAGAGTAAAATCGAGTTTACGGAAGCTTATTGTATCCGATAGCCGAAAATACAGGCTTATCGTTTCGTTTAGATGTAAGAATTGATTGACAAATGGAAAAAATTTCACGCAGAAGATTTATAAAAAACGCAGTAGGAGCAGGAATGGTTCTTTCACTGCCACAGGTAGGAAACGGCTCTCCTCAAACAAACAGATATGATGCGAAGGGCCTGCCTACCGTTATGTTTGGAAATACAGGTATGCAAATTCCGAAAATCGTATTAGGATTGGGTAGCCGTTTCTGTTATATCGACCAGGCAGGCGATTCGGAAGAAATGCTGAATTACGCATTAGACAATGGCCTGTATTATTGGGACACAGCTCATATTTATGATAATACAACCGCACCTCCGCCCTGGCGTACTACCAAACCAACGGAGCGTGTGGTAAGCGAAATAAGAATTGGCGAGGTTATTAAATATCGTCGTAAAGAAGTTTTTCTTTCCACCAAAGTCACTGCCCGTAATCCAGATGAAGCAATGAGAGAGATCGAATTGAGTCTGAAACGTTTGAATACAGACCATCTGGAAATGTTGAAGATACATGAAGTGAAATCGTTGGAAGATGTAGACCAAATGAGCCGGAAAGGGCATCTAATCGATATCTTGCTAAGAATGAAAGAAGAAGGCATTACCCGCTTTATTGGTTTCTCAGGTCATGGAGATGCGGAAGCCTTGAAGGAAATGGCCAACCGGGCGCCATTCGACAGTATATTGTTAATGAAAGCTGTCCGTCCGAAAGAAACAGTACCCAATCTAAACGTTACCGACCTTATCCGCTATGCGTTGTCGTTGGAAGGGGTCGATGCGCTTGTGTTAGGAATGGATAGTGTTGCCGTAGTAAAATCCAATCTGGAATTATTACGCAACTTTCAACCCATGAATGCGAAAGAGAAAGAGAAAATGATGATTGAAACATGAATTTTAATCCGTCAAATAGCATCGACGAACAACTGGTATGGCAAAACTTTATTGCCGGCGACGCGAATGCATACGCTCAGCTATACGATATCTATGCAGATAAGATGTATTCCTATGGCTGTACGATCACTTCGGATTACGAATCGGTGAAAGACTGTATGATGGATATATTTGTGGATATTTACGACAAACGTAAAAGCCTGAAACAAGTACGGAATGTCCGGGCATTCCTGCTTGTTTCGCTGAAAAACCGACTGATTGATAAAACCAGAAAACACACCCGGGAAGAGCTGACCAATAACTTTACGATACACAAAACGGCAGAAATTTCCGTTGAAGAAATATTTATACACCTTGAAGAAAAAAACGAAATCAGAAAAAAGATCAACAGCTTACTACAAACACTCAGTGTACGGCAACGGGAAGTCATTTATTTCCGATACGTAGAAGAACTGCCTTTCGAACAAATTGCCGGCATAATGGATATGAATTACCAGTCTGTAAGAAACCTACTTCATCTGACAATCCGGAAAATGAGAGAAAAATTACTTAGTGTCTGTCTATAAACGCCTATAATTCTCAAATGAATTTCGCACCTACCTTTTGGGGAAAAGATCAGCATCTCCTCGAAAAAAGGTAGGCATCTCAACCAAAACAACCTCCGAATTTATTGTTCTTTATGAAACAAAAGATCTTGCTTCGTGTTTTTTTGTAAAAAAATGTGTTCCCCTTTAAGCATATTTTCATTTTCCGTGTTCTTTTTTATAAGAGTAATTATTTTTGAATCGTATGTACCATGAAAAATAAAGATCCTGTTGTAACAAAACAGAAAAACAGTAACAAATATCATATATCATTAATCATTTAAATCCAAGTACATGAAACTATTATTAAAAATAGTATTGATAACAGGCTTATTTTGTGCATCATCCGTTTATGCAGAAAGCTATATGCAATTAGCTCTGATAAGCCTGGATTTGAAAAATGCCACAATCGAAGAAGCATTTAAAGCCATTGAAGAACAAACCGAATTTACTTTCTTTTATGACGAAAATGAGCTCGATTCCGGCAAAAAAATTGATCTAAAAGTCGATAATGCAAAAATCACTCTCGTTTTAGACAGGATACTAGACAAAAGTATGCTCTCGTATAAGATAACCGATCGTCATATTGTCCTCTATAAGCCCCGCCCAGAAAAGAAATCAAACGATGTTAAAGCAACTTCGCAGCAGGGAATCGTTGTAAAAGGAACCGTGATAGATGAAAATAACGAACCTATAATAGGCGCAAGCGTTATTGAAAAAGGAACAACAAACGGGATTATGACCGATATCGACGGACGGTTTTCATTAAAAGTAAATGCAGGCGCCATCCTACAGGTTTCATTTGTGGGATACATTATGCAGGAAGTGGCTACCGGAAACGCATCCGATCTCCGGATAGTAATGAAAGAAAACGCTACCTTGCTGGAAGAAGTAGTGATAGTGGCTTACGGAAAACAGAAAAAAGTTTCCGTAACAGGTTCTATTTCTTCTGTTCAAACGCAGGAACTCAAACAAAGCCCCTCGGCCAACCTGTCGGCTTCACTGGCCGGACGCTTACCGGGGTTGACGTCTTTGCAAACCTCCGGTCGACCCGGCGCAGACAAGGTTAATTTGTATTTGCGCGGAAAAGGAACAACAAACGGTTCGGACCCGCTGATCATGATAGACGGTGTGCCGCGTAGCAATATCAGTACGCTCGATCCGAACGAGATCGCCTCTATTTCCATACTGAAAGACGCTTCCGCAACGGCCGTTTTCGGTGTACGTGGAGCGAATGGCGTGATCTTGATTACCACCCGGCGCGGCGAAGTAGGAAAAACCGAATTAAACGTTTCGGTAGACTACAGCGGGCAGTCGTTTACGGTTATTCCATCACATTTACATTCCTATACGTATGCCGAACTGCAAAACGAAGCTGCCGCTAACAGCGGACGTTCCTTACCTTTTACGCCCTATATGATCAAAAAATACAGAGATGGGAGCGATCCCGTATTTTATCCGGACCGGAATCTTTTCAAGGAGTACTATAACGAACTTTCGCCACAAACACGCGTCAACGCCAATATGAATGGTGGTATAGAAAAACTAAAATATTTTATCAATGTCGGATATATCGGACAGGGAAGTAATCTGAAAACACAGAAAAACACAGAAGTGGGGTATGATCCCGCATTCAAAATGAACCGCTATAACTTCCGTGGAAACTTAGACTTCGAAGCAACTAAAAATCTGAAGATATCATTAAATCTGGCGTCTTACCTGCAAAAGACTAATTCGCCTAATGCCAATACACTATTCAATGATGATGTGAATTATCTGGTTTCCGATGTATTAACACATATGATGGGAGCCAATCCCACGGAACCCGGCCCCCTCACGGCCGACGGTTACACTACTCCCGACGGTACGGCGGTGCTTCCCGGAATGGTAGTAGGGCAGAGTCCCGAACAGGGTAGAAGCGTCTTCGGCGAATTAAACAGGATGGGGTATCGATCGGAATCCAGTGCCGTCTTAAATTCGTCCCTTGTTGTAGACTGGGGGCTTGATTTTGTAACGAAAGGATTAAGCGCCAAAGCAATGGTCTCTTTCGACTCCGATGCCAAAACCGTAACCAGTGGTGCAGTAGTTCCCCGTATCTATTTTTACCAAGTAGGACGCGAAGAAGGAGAACCCTCCTATTATACCGATATTTCGGGCGAATCGGCGCAAGACCAGATTAAGCTGCACAAAAAGATGGAGGCCTCTTATTATACCAATATGCAATTCTCGCTTAACTACGCCCACGCCTTCGATAAACATGATATCACCGGTATGTTACTGATGCAGCGTGACAACTGGGACGTTGCCAACAAAGCCGACCTGCCTTATAATATTCTTGGTCTGTCGGGACGTTTCACCTACGGCTACGACAGTCGTTACTTTGCCGAAGTAAATCTGGGCTACAACGGATCGGAACAATTTGCACCGAAAAATCGTTTTGGTTTCTTCCCCGCATTCTCAGCCGGGTGGGTTGTTTCAAATGAAAATTTCTTAAAAGACAATTCCGTTCTTACGAACCTGAAACTTCGCGCTTCCTACGGTGAAGTGGGGAACGACAAATTAGACGAAAACCGCTTTCTCTATCTCAGTTCCAACATCGAAACCACCAAAGACGTTGTCGTTTCGTCGTTGGGGCGCGGAAAGATGATCGTTCAGCAATTGGTAGGCAACGATGCGTTGCGGTGGGAAATAGCTAAGAAACAAAATTACGGAGTGGATATACAATTCATGGACGTCTTCTCTCTCGGCTGCGACCTGTTTTTTGAGAATCGAAGCGATATTCTTATCAATCGTGGCACAGTGCCTGATCTGCAAGGTATACCGCAAAACTTTTTACCCAAGGTTAATATGGGGATCGTAAAAAATAAGGGATTTGAACTGGAAGCGTCTTATACGAAAGTATTCAACAAAGACTTTTCAGTCAACCTCCGTGGGAACTATACTTTCAATCGTAATAAAGCTATTTTCATGGATGAAGCAACGCTTGCCGAAGATTATTACTATCGTACTCGTCAAACCGGTTTCCAACTCGGACAACCTTTTGGCTACATAATTGATTACAGCAACGGAAGCGGTTATATCTCAACACAAGAAGAATTGGATAACTTACCCGAATACAGAGTCACTTCCGGCCCGCCACGCCTGGGTGATTTCGTGTACAAAGACTTAAATGACGACGGCATTGTGGATGAAAAAGACATGGTTCCGACGGGTTATTCGAATGTTCCCGAAATTTCTTACGGATTCAGTGCCGCCATTAATTGGAGACAGCTTGATTTTTCATTCCTTTTTTCCGGTATAGGCAATGTATCAATGGCTTATCCCGGATTCAGATATAATGAAGACATCGTACGGCATGCTTGGACACAGGAACGTTACAACACGGGAGAAACGGTCAACTACCCTGCGCTGGCACCCGGTAATCAAAGCTCAAGCTATTGGAATAACGATTTCTTTATACTTAATCGTTCGTTCCTGCGCTTGAAAACAATGGAAATCGGATACACATTCCCGAGTGGATTCTTTAAAGGCGCCGGTATCAATAAAGTCAGGATTTATGCCAGTGGTAACAATTTATTGACTTTTACCAAAATGAAGACGAAATACCTTGATCCCGAACAAGAAGACGCATCAGGCGCCTTCCCTTTAACAAGAATGGTAAATGTTGGTATCAATGTTACATTTTAAACATAAAAATTGATAATCATATGAAAAAATATAGTTTACTAATAACGCTCTCTTTCCTGATATTCAGCTCTTGTACGGATGTACTCGATATGGCGCCCGACGGAAAACTGACCATGGAAGAGATTTATGAAGACCCGGATAAAGTAGAATCTTTATTGTCTGCAATTTACAACGGCTTACCCAACAAGGGGTTTGGATATGCTTTCGTTACGCCTGTGCCTACCGCTTTAAGCGATGACGGATGGGATTCTTCGGGCGATGTAGAGTCTGGCTATGTCTCTTACGAGATCTATGTCAATAAAGCCTCGGGCTCATATCATCCGTTAATTGAGATCGAACGTAAAGACCTCGGTATTAACAACTGGAAATTTTGGGGAAATTACTGGGCACAGATTCGTTTATGTAATCAGTTTTTACAAAACACGGATAAAATGGCATTCAAAAGCGATGCAACTAAAAAACGCCTGATAGCCGAAGCGCATGTGCTGCGTGCATTTTATTATACTGAAATGATAAAATGGTTTGGCCGCGTACCTTTACTGGATGAGGTAATGCCTTTCGACGCCGATTTCTCTCTGCTGGAAAGAAAGCCGGTATATGAAATTGCCGGATTTATTGCAGAAGACTGCGACTTTGCCTTACAGACCGGCGAACTTCCCTGGCGCATTATCTCCGAAAGCGAAACGATGCGTGTCACCAAAGCACTTGCCTTAGCACTTAAAAGTACGGCTATGCTTTTTGCCGCAAGCCCTTTGCATAATGAAAATCAAGACCAGGATCGCTGGGATATCGCTTATAACTATTGCAAAGAAGCCGTTACACAGTTGAAAACAAATGGCTATGAGCTTTTCAAGACTTGTACACAACCACAGGTATTCGGAACGTACAATGGCGCTGCTTATCATCAGCTTTTCTGTCAACAAGCCGATTATGCGGCAGCGCCGCGCGACCGGGAAACGATCTATCAACATAATAGAAATCTCGGATGGGCGAACCTGCTATGGCACTTGAATTACATCTCGAGCGGATTTGAAAATACAGCCCGGGTAGGAACCGTACCTACACAAGAATTAATTGACGCGTATGAAACGATAGACGGACAACCTGTATTGGATTTGGCAAAGCCTTATACGGATGAAAAGCATCTTACGCCTAATTATAACCCGAAGAATACGCTTTATGATCCGAAGAATCCGTATGCAAACCGCGATCCGCGCATGTATGCTACCGCCTATATGAACAACGATACGATCATCTGGGAAAACGAAGTATATACTATCGATGCTTATGTGGGAGGAAAATGTGAAATACGTACAGCTACCGGACAAAATCATACGCGGACAGGCTATTTCCACCGCAAGTTCATTACGCCCGGAGCTACAGCGTCTCAAGGCACCACAAACGCGCCGCATAAATTTTACCGCCTGGGGGAAATGCTGCTCAATCTTGCCGAAGCGGCCAATGAAGCCGGGCATACGGATGAAGCGCTTGCTGCCTTGAATGAAGTGAGAGAGCGTGTAAATATGCCTCCCGTTGCCACGGCGTCGAAAGACGAATTACGCATTCGTATCCATAACGAACGCCGGGTAGAGTTTGCTTTTGAAGAAAACCGCTACTTTGATATGCGCCGCTGGAGCAAACCCGATGGCGATTTAGGTGCGCTTTGTAAATACCTAACAGCTATGTGGATTACTAAAAACCCTGACGGAACGTTTACGTACGAACGCAAAAACGTATGGGATACAGAGCGTGGCGGATGGCGCAACAAAGATTTACTGCTGCCGTTACCATTGGCTGAGGTCTCTCGTTTAGAACCGCTGACTGGTAAAAAATGGCAAAATCCGGGTTGGTAAAAAACGGGATGGTATATGATTATTAATAAAAAAAACATTTCATTCTGATAATTATGCAAAAAATAAAATATTATATGATTTGTGTCTGCTGCCTGTTGGTTGGTGTACAAGTAAATGCACAAACATCCATAACCGGCGCGGTAGAAACAGTATCAGGTAAAACGCTTGAAAAAACGCCTGCGTCGAACCTGGGATTATCATTTGCGGGACGTTTCACCGGACTCAATACGATTGAATCCAATTCGGAGTTATCCAATGCGAATGTGGTAAAGTTCATCCGCGGTATTTCCACAGTGAACGGTACAGACCCATTGGTTATTATTGATGGCGTTATCAGCCCGACGGATAATTGGGATTACCTTACCTCGCACGAAATTGAAAGTATTTCAATACTCAAAGATGGTGCCTCTACAGCTATCTACGGAATGCAGGGTGCTGGCGGCGCAATCATTATTACGACGAAACGCGGCGCTATCGGAAAAACGGAAATCGAAGCCTACTTCGACCAATCTCTTCAGCAAATTACACGTAAGCCCCGGTTTGTTTCTTCAGCGGAATATGTGGCATTGCGTAATCAGGCAGGTATGAACGATGGCTTGGGAGCTTATTCACAGTTCAGCCAGAGCGTGGTTAACGGGTTTAATGAAAACAACAACCCTCTATATCCAAACAACGATTGGTACTCTATGTTTGTAAAAGAATTTGTTCTTATGCAACGTGCAGGAGTAAACATTTCGGGTGGTTCGGAAAAGATCCGGTATTTTTCAAATTTGAATTATGCACATCAGAATTCACCTTTGAAAGTGGAAAATGAACCTAAGCGGAAATACGATCCGACTCCGGTTATACACAGCATCAACTTCCGTTCGAACATTGATGTGAAACTGAATAACTATCTGACCGGTTTCCTGCGCTTGAGTGGAAATGTAGACTATGAACAAACGGCAGAGCAGAGAAATTGGTATCTCTATTCTCGTGTTTTCTCTTTGCCGCCTACCATGTATGGCCCACTCACCCCTCCCGACGCAGAAAATCCCGAATTGGGCAACCAGGTAGTTACTACCGACCAGGAATCTAATCCTATCTACGGCCTGCTCAATCGGGGAGGATACAACCGATGGTTTCAGACAAGTATTATGTCGCAGGCAGGATTGACCATGAATCTGGATTTTCTAACCAAAGGACTTTCCGTGTCGGCCTTAATGGCATACCAGACACATTCAAACAGCCTTACAAGTACAAATCAGAATTATGAACGCTGGGTACGTAACGATAAGTATGATGTGCTCGAATTCTCCAAAAAAGGCACCGACGAGAATACACCGTTGATTTACGCAAAGATGTCGCAATTTTCGTACAATCTGAACCTGTTTGCACACCTCGACTACAATCGTACGTTCGGCAACCATAGTATTAATGCGATGGCTTATATGATGTACTTAACGCAGGAAAAGGAATTTAGAACCAGTACTTCCGAATCCGAAATAGGATCCGATATTTTGCCTTATAAAAGACATAATATGGCTGTATCAGTACAATATGGCTTTAAGAACCGCTATTTCCTGAAAGGGGATTTGGGTTATACCGGCTCCGAACAGTTTGCTCCCGGATACCGCTATATTACCACGCCTGCTATTTCCGCTGCATGGATTGCATCGGAAGAAGATTTTCTGAAAGGCAATGAACTCTTTACGTACCTGAAGTTACGTGCGTCTTACGGAATCAATGCCAATGACCAGCTTGGTGACGCCCGCTTCATGTATCTCGACTATTATGATGCGCAAGGTACTGAAGGGCTGAAAGGCAATCCGTTTCTGACGGCTGAGAAAATCAAAAAACAAAACTATGGGTTGGATGTAAGTTTGTTTCGCAACCTTACGTTTCATTTGGATTATTTTACCCATCGAACGGACAATATGCTCATCAGCAGCGAAGGGATAACTCCTATTTATCAAGGGATACAGCTGTCAAATTATCCGAAACAGAATAATGGAGTAATGAAAAATACGGGTTTTGAGGCATCCGTTATGTATCAAAAGCAGATCAACAAAGATCTAGCTGTATTTGCAGGCGCAGGCATGCACAGAAATAAAAACGAAGTGATTAATGCCAATGAAATGAAACGTGGCGAAGGCTATAAATACCAGTATCTTACCGAAGGTTTCAGCGTAGGGCAGAATTGGGGTTATCTGATTGATAAAAGCAATGGAAACGGTTATATAAATACGGCTGAAGAATTGGCTAATGCAACCCGCATGTACAACATATCGGGAATAGGAAAACCGCGTCTGGGAGACTTCTTATATCAGGATATTAGCGGAGATGGGAAAATAGACGACAAAGACCTTGCGCCGATCGGCTATAGCCGTATTCCTGAAATATACTATAATTCCAACCTCGGATTTACTTACAAAGGATTCGAACTCAGCGCGCTCTTCCAGGGAACAGCCCGTTCTTCTGCTGTTATAGACGGCGTAGGCGTGGCGGAAAGCGTGTATGAAGGGTATTTTACAGATGTACATATGAATGCCTGGACGCCCGAACGGTATGCCAATGGCGAAACGATCAGTTACCCGGCTTTGTCGCTAAGTACTTCTACAAGCCATGTTGCCAACGAATTCTTTATAATGAATACAAGCTATTTGCGCTTGCGTAACCTGGAAGTTGCCTACACATTACCGGCCTCTGTCTCAAAGTTGACTGCTGCAAAGAATATCCGTATTGCGTTGAATGCACAGAATCTGTTTACCATAGATAATATGAAAACGAAATACATTGATCCTGAGACTACCCGGATGGACCTTTTTCAGCCCTACCGTGTGTATAACATCGGGATAAGCATGAATTTTTAAAATTTATAAGTTGAAAATAAATATGAAAAACAGAATTTATAGTATACTAACAGCCGTGCTGTCTGTCATAAGTCTTACTGCATGCGTTGATTTGGATATGCCATCAGACGGGCGTGTACAACTGGAAGATATTTTCACTTCGGAAATAAAAATCCGGAATTACTATAGCACTTGCCTGGGTTTGGTACCCAACGTCGGTTTTACTTATGGTAATTATCCCACGCCGCTTGCTTCCTTTTGCGACGAAGCAGAAGATGTAAGCGACCGAAGTAGCAGCCTCGTGTATGATTGGTACGTAGGAAGTACTTCTTCTAATTATAATCCGCTTACGATCAGTGGCAATTTGAATACGGTTAATAACGATCCGTGGGCGCATTATTTTCAGGCAATCCGTCGTTGCAACACCTTTTTGCAACAAATCGAGACGTCGACAGTGGAAGATCTGAACCAAACGGAAAAGAACGGCTGGATTGCCGAAATACGGGTAATCCGGGCTTTTTCATACTTGCAATTGATTAAACGTTATGGCGGCGTTCCTTTGATTGATACTCCTTATGAAGTAACGCATGACTTTTCTACGGATAAACGCGCGTCATTTGAAGAAGTTGCCGATTTCATCATACAAGAATGTGATGCCGCGCTGGCTACGCCGGAAAGCGAAGGGCAAATGGTTGGTTTTCTTTGGAAACGAAGAGACGAACAACGGACAAAAATTCCACGCGCTTTTGCTCTTGCCGTAAAATCTCAAACAGCTCTGTATGCAGCAAGTTCTCTCTGGTATGAAGGCGGCAGCAAATACACTTGGGAAAAAGCAGCCGAGATCACGAAAAGCGCACTTGATAAATGCCTCGAAAACGGTTATCAATTATATGATACGCAGGTAGACGAGAGCGTAGCGCAAAATACCTATGCTTACTACTTTATCCAACGTTCTGATCCGAGCCGCTCGGTTGATAAGGAAACGATTTTTGAATCGAACGTAAGCACAGACGTTTGGAAATATGCCGGAACACCCTCTTGGGAAGGCATGGAGCGCGCAGGCGCCTGTCCTTCGCAGGAATTGGTTGATTCGTATGAAACCATTAACGGACAACCTATTTTGGATTTGGATAAGCCTTATCTGGATGCAAATCATCTGCAACCGAATTATAATGCGAACAATACACTGTATGATCCTGCCAATCCGTATGCAGACCGCGATCCGCGTTTCTATGCTTCTATTTACTATAACAACTCAGACCGTACGCTACGGGGGAATTTAACAAAAACAATTGTCCCGATACCCTGGTATCCTGCTTCTCGAAACAATATAGATGTTACGGAAAACGAAGACGGTTCGATAACTTTCAAAACAATAGGAGACGACCCTTGGATTACAACCGATTATACAGGCGAGGCATTGCCATCGAATGAAAAACGGCTGATCTCGTTTGAATATAAAAGTAACAAAGCGTTGGTTGGGGGAGACATGGCTATGTTTTTCTTCTGTGGCGATTGGGGCGTTTTCCAGCACCTACCCGATCCGTTTTTTGAAGTACCGCAGGCTTCTGATTGGACAAGGATTGAATACGACCTTTCGGAAGCTATTGAAACGTTTGGTTTTAGTAAAAGTCCAAGAGATTGGCTACGGTTTGACCCCGGCGCGAATGAAGGATTGGAGATAACCATCCGTAATTTTCAGATGGAATCATTCACACCGCCCCCTCCTGCTATGCTTGTGGAAACGTTTGTGGGAGGCAATTGCGCCATTTCCGAGAACGTAACCAACATGCGTTTTACTCGTACCGGTTATTATCTGCGCAAGTTTAACAATTACCGTTCCAATGTGAATGTGGATGCAGATGGCTGCATGAAACTGTTCCGCCTGGGCGAATTATACCTGAACTTTGCAGAAGCCGCTTATCAGGCACAAGGACCTGACGCTGTAATCGGTGGAATGTCGGCACGTGAAGCCGTTAACGCCATCCGTACACGCGCGGGAATGCCCGGGCTGCCGGCAGGAATATCAAATGATGAATTTGAAAAACGCTACCGTAACGAACGTCGCATAGAACTAGCCTTTGAAGAACACCGTTTCTTCGATACCCGCCGTTGGAAAATACTGAAAGAAACAGATGGTTTCGTAACGGGTATGAAAATCTCTAAAAACGCAAACGGAGCATTCAGTTATGAGCGTGTAAAAATGGTAACCCGGCAAACCACCGACGACAAATACCTAATCTTCCCCATCTGGCAATCGGAAGTGGCTAAAATGTCCGATTACACAGGAGAGAATTGGCAAAATCCCGGTTGGTAAAATCATGTAATTGAAAAAGTGTATAAAATCCGATACTTGGAATTATCACAAACACCAAGTATCGGGTTTTTTCATGAAAGAAAAAAACTAAATCAAATGAAAAGTATCGAATTACAAAACATTTTCAGAAAACTCATTTCAGGCATTTTTACTATAAGTTGCCTATCAGTCTCCATTTCATGCGAATCGCAAGAATACGTGGATAAAGATACGGATCAACTGTATGAATTCAGTATAAAAAACGACCGGATTTTGCTCAAGCAAGACTTGGTGCGCGGCGGTACGATCAACTATCTTTCGGAAGCGACACAGCCACGCAATCTGGTTAATATTGCCGATGAGGGGCGCTATATCCAGCAATCCTATTATGCCGGAGAAACAGTAGACCGGCAAGCTGAAGGACAGTCGCCCGCATGGTCGCCCTGGTCGTGGAACCCGATTCAGGCCGGTGATTACGCCGGCAACCGCGCCCGAATACTTGATAAATGGCAAACGTCCGACAGTACCTACGTAAAGTGTATTCCGATGCAATGGGATATGGACAACAAACCCGCACAGGCCTATATGGAACAATGGACCACCCTCCGCGACAACATGGTAATTGTACGCTGCCGGTTGACTTGTCATCGTACAGATGATATATACAATGAAGGAATGGCTAACGACCAGGAAATCCCTGCCGTATACCTTATTTCGGCGCTTAGCAACCTGTATTCTTATTTCGGAAGTGTTCCCTTTAAGGGTGAGTCGGTTGAAAACACAGAAGTGGTTCATCTCGAAGATGGCTTTTGGGGTATTTATGATTCAACAACACACAAAGTCTGCTCGGAAAAATGGATGGCATTTGTGGATGACTCCGGCTGGGGAGTTGGCGTTTATTCACCGATGGCAACAAAATTTTTAGCAGGCATGTTCGGTCAACCGGGCGAAGAATGTAACGATGTCTCCACCGGTTATATCGCGCCTCTTTATGTGGAGAAATTAATGAAAAACTCAGTATTTGAATATCATTATTACTTGATTGTAGGAACCCTAGACGAAATAAGAGCAAGTGTTTATCGTCTTCATGAGACAGCATATGATCCTTCCGGTAAACCAATGTGATTGCTTTAGGGAAGGACACACCCGATCTTCAAAAGAGAACACGCTTTTGTGAAAAAGACAGGCATGAATTTTTTAACACGTAAATAAGACCCCGCCTCACAACGGGGTCATTCTGCATTGTTAGAGCTACCTTCGTCAAAAAACAGCAGATGCGGAAACATTAATTTTGTGGGATATATCCAATAACGCATTGTGCAAGACCTGTAATTCGGCTGGTGTGAATTGTGCTTGCTTCCCGTTTACGGAATTACCATTAAGCCTTTGATAGAACCACTGCGGGCTTTTTTTGAAATACGTTTTTGCAAGGTATGAAACCGAAATAACGGGTAACACATCATTCAACTTATCGCGTAATAATTCCGCGTTCGTTTCTTTAACACTTTCAAGTGCGGCATCGGCAACTGCAACCGCATCCTCATCACAAAGTTTCTTTATCTCTTCCCTGATTGCATCGTGTTCGGCGTCCGTATTTGCCCGGATATACCTTTCTTTAAGGGCATCAATCTTATTTTTCATATCTTCGTTTTTTTTACATCTGTTTTAATAATTCTACTAATTTATCTATCTCGTTGCTGAGAAATTCAAGGGTTTTTAGGGCACCTTCCCGACCTTTTAATTCGTTGAAAAGTTCAAGGTGGAAAAGCAATTCCTTTTCGTACTTCCTTCTTTCTTTAGTTTTTTGTTTCATACGCATCCATTGTTTTTTGACGCTACAAGGTAATAACATTTTTATTATTACACAATTTTCAGCGTGAAAAACTTTATAGGGAGATACATTTCATCTATGATGGAAGTTCTTTCACATGAAATGATTTTTATCTCAAGCGCAATAAAATTCGTTTGCTTTAATTCATTATTTAGCTTTAATACACTATCTTAGCGGGCGCTTATTTGTAAAGAATAATTGACTGACGTGAAGATTACCGGATATGTTCTTTTGATTGTATTAGCAGGGTTATTCTCTTGTAAACAAGAAAATAATAGTTTCGTAATCAAGCGGGGGAACGATACGTTGGAAGTATCTTTAAGCAAGCAGCACGATTCGCTTTACTATATTAACATGGCGGTAAATGGTAGGTTTCATTCCAAATGGGCGCTGGAGTATCCGGTTTACCGGTTTGATTATGGTGTTATCAGGGAAGGCGGGCAAACAGATATAGCCGTAGGTGTTGTCAAGCCTACCCGTTTTGATCCGAAACCGGATAAACGCCTGTTCTTGTTTAGGATAACGGATGATTACTATATCCGTCCGTTATGGTTGGGTTCCAGAGTGGCGCAGCCATTGGTTGATTTCAGACTGACGAATAAAGAGGAGAAAGGATATATCCGTACCGTTGAAAAAGAAAAAAGCGGCGCTTGCTTAGTGGCTACTTACCACTGGCGGGGTTTTGGTCTTGCGTTTGTTGATTACGAGGCTCGGGAAATTTCTTTATCGGAAGCATTGAAACTATTACATAACAATTAATTGTATGAAAAGGATATCCTTATTTTTGCTAACTGTTCTACTCCTGGTCGGAAGCGGGTGTAAGCAAAAAACAACGACTTCCGCAGAACAGGGAGATAAGATTTCGCAAACAGTTTCAGCAAAACCGTCTCAAATGGATTTTACCCTGCCCGGAGCAGTCGACTTCGAACAGGATATCAATTCACTCTCCTTACAAGAGTTACGCCTGCTTCGTACATTTGTATATGCACGTCATGGTATGTATTTTACCGAAGCCGAACTTTATGCTTACTTCATCGCTAATACGAATTGGTATGAGTCACTTGTAGACAGTTTATATTATGTGGATGAAGACAACGTACCACTCACCTATGATGCCGTTAATCTGTCTGAAGAAGAACAAGCGTTTGTGGATAGAGTAGATAAGCGTATGTCCGAAATACAAAAGAACAACTTTATCAGCCAGGATGGTTATCGTTTAGGAAATGCGGATAATATCATCAACTTATACCAATTTAAGGCATTTGATCCGTTATTTATAGAGAAAATAACCCGGCATAACTTCGTTATTGTAGAAGGCAGCAACCGGCAGCTTTTCCACTTATACGAAGAAAACGACTATCGCCAGATACCCAGTTTTATTACTACCGACCTATTCCTGCAAGCGTTCCACATGTATTTTTCCTATACATTAAAAAGCCTTGAGCAGCATAAGTTTATCCCGATTCTTACCGATTTATGTTTCGCCCTTTATAGTGAGTCGATGCGATTAGCCGACTCGGAAACGGATGCAGCGATTAAAGAGATGTCCCAATTCAATGCTGTGTTCTATGCCATTCCTTATTATTTCCTTACTAATGAAAAGTTGAAAGTCCCCATACCATATCAGGATCATTTTTTAGCGGAAATAGAAAATATCAATAGTCAAGAGGATAAGACATCCGACTTTTTATCCTTTACGGATGCCGATTTTCCTTATAGCCTGTTCAAACCTCGCGGACATTACACCCGTAAACCGGTGATGGAAGCTTATTTCAAAGCGATGATGTGGTTGCAAACAGCTCCGTTCTGCCGGGATAAGGAGGAACAACTCCGGCAGGCTATTTTTTCAGCAGCTATGCTTACTACCACCCATACGAAAGATAACAAGCCGGTTATAGATCTCTACCAGGCTATTTTCGAGCCGATTGTATTTCTGGTAGGATTGCCCGACAACCTTTCCGTTATGGATATTTCCGATTTTCTTCAGAAAGAAAAGATAGCTTCTTTACAAGCCGCTTTATCTGCCCAGACAGTAGACAAGGTAAACAATATGCTTCTTGAACTGACCAAGACACGAAACGGGATTAAGCCTTCAATAGAAATCAGTTGCCCGGACAAAATTAACTTCATGTCACAACGATACCTCATTGACAACGACGTAATCCAAAACTTAGCGGATGTAACGCCCAACAGCAAACGCGCTTACCCCAAAGGATTAGACGCCTTTGCCGCATTCGGTTCGGAAACGGCAGACGATCTACTCGTCTACTTCTATAAAGAAAAGGAAAACTGGAACAAGTACCCCGTCGAAATGGAACGGATGAAGAAAAAGTTCGGCAACTACCAAGGTTGGAACAGCTCCGTTTATAATAAATGGATAGAAAGCCTGCTGGAGCTTCAGAAGAAAGACAAAAGCTATCCCGGATTTATGCAAACTAAAGCATGGGGACTGAAAAATATGAATACCTCACTCGCCTCGTGGGCCGAACTCAAACACGACGCCATCTTATACGGCGAACAACCCATGGCTGCCGAATGTGGTGGAGGGGGACTCCCCCCACCCACTGTAAAAGGATATGTAGAGCCCAACCTCAGATTCTGGAAAAAATTAGACGAGCTGATCAAACTATCCACCGCTTTGATGGAAAAGCACGACCTGCTGACGCCGGACTTGGAAGGCAAAGCAAGTGAGTTGGCCGACTATTCGAAATTTCTGATAACAGCCACTCAAAAAGAATTAGCCGGTGAGCGGCTCAGCGAAAACGAATTTAATACAATCCAATACATGGGCAGCAGCATCGAATATTTCACTCTGTCGGTTATTGACCCTGAATTGAGTCTTTTCAGTTGGGAACTGGTACAAGGTCCCGATAAATCAATTGCTGTTGTGGCCGACATCTATACCCGCAATGTGCAGGATTGCAACAAGAATGGTATCCTGCATGTTGCAACAGGCAACGCCAACAGTATCTATGTACTGGTAGAAATAGGCGGTTACCTCTATCTTACAAGGGGAGCGACCTTCAGCTACTACGAATTTACCGAAGAATTAGGTACGCGCCTGACCGACGAAGAGTGGCAGGAACGGCTGGACGACAAAAAAGCACCTCCTATCCCCGAATGGATGCACGAAATTATAATAGGTACGGAACCACAAGCCGACGACCGGGTATTTTACAGTTCGGGTTGTTAATGTGGATGATACTCGTCTCTTCCTGTTGCCGGGAAGAGACGACGCTTACCATCAGTTTTACCGGAGATATACTCCTCGACCGGGGCGTAAGAGAACAGATAGAAAAGAAAAGCGTAGGCTATCTTTTGGAAGATGTGGCCCCTTTATTTCTTTCGTCAGACGCCGTAGTGGTCAACCTGGAGTGCCCGGTAACGGATACGGTTACCCCTATCAATAAATGGTTTATCTTCCGGGCCGAACCGGAATGGCTACCGGCTTTAGCGGCAAACGGTATCACCCACGCCGGATTGGCCAACAACCATTCCATGGATCAGGGACGAAAAGGACTGTCTGCCACCTATCGCCATTTACAGGAAGCCGGCATCACTCCCTTGGGATACGGAGAATGTCAGCCCGATGCCTGCTCCCCCCTCATCATTTCCCGAAAAGGAATGGAAGTAGCCATCTTCAGCTCCGTACTCGTCCCCTTAGAAAACTGGGTATACCTGGAAAACCAACCAGGCGTCTGCCAGGCTACAGCCGAAACGCTTGCCGCAGAAATCCAAGCCCTGAAAGAAACAAAGCCCACCTGTTTCGCCATAGCTTTCCTGCATTGGGGAACCGAATACCAACAAACCCCCACCCTCAAACAACGAAGAGACGCCTACCTGCTAATAGATGCCGGAGCCGACGCCATCATCGGACACCACCCCCACGTCATACAAAAAGAAGAAGTCTACAAAGAAAAGCCCATCTTCTACAGTTTAGGCAATTTCATCTTCGACCAAAACGGTCACGAAACCCAAAAAGGCTTACTCCTCCAACTAACATTCGACAAAAAAGAAATACACTACCGCAAACACCCCGTAGAAATAAACCGCTGCAAACCGTATCTAAAAGGAAAAAAACATACCTTTGAGCCATGAAAAAGCTAATCCTCATATCCACAATTGTTTTTTGTTTTGTCTTGTCTGTTTTCGGGCAGGATTATTATACACAGGAAGAACGTGATTTCTATCTGCGGAAAGCACAGGAAAACAAGCCGGCATTGTCGGAAACGGTTAAACGGCCCGAAAAAACGGTTGATATCATAAAAGACAGCATGGACTGGCAGGGCTGGAAAGTTGTTCCGGGCTTGCCGGTTCAGACCTTTTACCGTACTTCATTAAAGGCTCAACCCTGTTTTGTCATTGATTTCGGCGAACATATAACCGGCTATTTTACGTTTGCCGTCACGCCCCTAAACCGTACACCGGATGCACCGGCGCGTATCCGGTTTACCTTCGGGGAAGTCCCGTCCGAAATAATGACCCCGTTTGATTCCTGCCACACCAGATTGAGTCGTGCATGGCTTCAGGATGAGATTGTGACGGTTATGACGGTTCCCGACACGATTACGATTCCGAGAAGACTTGCTTTCCGCTATGTAAAAGTAGAACTGATTCATGCGCCCGGCTACGACTTTGCCATCTCGGACGTATCGTGCAAAGCGGTTACATCTGCCTCGTCGACGCCCGAACCATTACCTCCGGCTACCCCACAAATCATAAAGGACATCGACCGCGTGGGGCTGAATACGCTCAAAGAGTGTATGCAAACGGTGTACGAGGACGGCCCCAAAAGAGATCAGCGCCTATGGATTGGCGACCTTTACCTGGAGGCGCTGGCCAATACGTACTCCTACCGCAATCATGACCTGACAAAACGCTGCTTGTATCTTTTAGCCGGCCTGGCCGATGAAAGCGGGTTCCTGAACGGAACGGTTTTTGAACGGCCGCATCCGCATCCACAAGCGAAACAGTTATTGTTAGACTATGCTCTTTTATATAATGTATCGCTCAAAGATTACCTGGAAGCCACTAAAGATTACGAAACAGCCGGCGACTTATGGAAAACAGCAAAAAAGCAACTAGATATTATCGATTTATATCTACAGGACAATGGTTTGATGGATTTTGAAAAGGCGAGCAAAGAATGGTGGATATTCATTGATTGGCGTGACGGGCTGCATCGGGAAGTAGCTTTGCAGGGAGTGGCTATTTACGGATTGAAACAGACTTATGAATTGGCAAAAATGTTAGGTAAAGAAAAAGAACTTACCCACGTTCCCAAAATGATAAAGAACATGACGGATGGAGCGCGCAGGTATTTTTATGATAAAAAAACCGGCTTATTTACCGGCATTGGAAATAAACAGGTATCCTATCATTCGCAGTTGTGGATGATTCTGAGTGGCGTCGCCGGCAAGACCGAAGCGCAACGTGCACTAAAAGCGATCCGTCAGGCGAAAGATGTTGTTCACATGGGTACGCCTTATGCCTGTCATTATTATATCCAGGCGCTAATCCAATGCGGCATGAACCGGGAAGCGAAAGATGCTCTGATTGAATACTGGGGAGGCATGGTTCGTAAAGGGGCTGATACCTTCTGGGAGGCTTATGATCCTGAGAATGACTTTATCTCGCCCTACGGTTTCTATCCTATGAACAGCTATTGCCATGCATGGAGCTGTACACCTGTTTACTTCATCCGAAGATATCCGGACTTATTTCAATAATAAACAGATCGCTTTCATGCCGGCATACGATCCGTTAATGCCGGCATGCTGCAATTATATAGGTTTGTATACAAGAATCTCCTACATTTATAAAGCATTAAAACAATGAGTTTACATTACGACTTCTACGAATTTTGTATCTTTACAGGGTCTTATTGCAAAAAATAATCGGGAATGGAAGATAATAATCCGGGGAAGATGATGCTCGAACTACTGGAAACCGGCTATTTCTATGCGGACGGAGGGGCGATGTTCGGGGCTATTCCTAAAACGGCCTGGCAACGGCGGTATCCTGTTAACGAACAGAATGGGTGTGTGCTGGCCATGCGGAGTGTACTGGTTACTACCGGCGATGGGAAAATTGTCCTCATAGATAATGGAGCCGGTAATAAACATCTGAAGCAATTCGGTTATTATAATTTCTTCGACTTGATTGATTTGAATGATGCGCTTATCAAACGTGGCATTTCTCCCGGACAAATCACAGACGTGGTGCTTACGCATCTTCACTTCGATCATTGCGGCTATACGACATACAGGGATAAAAAGAACGGGGAACTCCACCTTTCCTTTCCTAATGCAACGCACTGGGTGAGCCGGAAACAATGGGAAAATTGCCTGCAACCTAATCCGTTGGAAAAGGATTCGCTACTTATCGAAAACATTCAGCCGGTAGCCGACGCCGGCAAACTTCAACTGATTGATGAGGATACCTGCCTTTGCCCTGAAATAAATCTCCGTTTGTACGATGGGCATACGCCCGGGCAAATCGTGCCTTATATACAAACGCCTGAACGTACCATTGTTTTTGCCGGAGACGTTATTCCGTTGGCGGCAAGTGTTTCTCCCGAATGGATCTCGGCATACGATACCTTTCCTGTCATCTCCTATTACGAAAAGGTTCGCCTACTGGAAGAAGCGGTCCATGAAAAGCAAGCCATTATCTATTGCCACGATGCCTACACGCCCTGTACCGGCATAAAAAAGATAAACGACTTTTATAAAGCCGGCGATAAGATAGAACTAACCTGATAAAAAACAACTACATTATGTTTAAAAGAAATCTGCTGATTTTCGTATCTCCTGTACGATCTGTCAGACAAGAAGATTACGCCCCTGACAAAAACGTTCAACCCGTCTGTAGATCGATTCGTATGGAACCGGTTCGACAAACAAGTCTATGTGCTGGCAAACTACGTGCGCCTTTATTCGATAGACCCTATGATTTCTTCGAAGGATAATCCAGCGTATAGTGCAGGCCTCGGCTTTCTTTTCTGTCGATAGCCTGGCGCATGATCAGGTAACCTGCATTTATCATGTTACGTAGTTCGCAAATATCTTTAGAAGCAACGGAACGTTTGAATAAATCTTCGGTTTCTTCATAGTTGATATCCAAACGCTCCCAAGCCCGTTTCAAGCGGAGGTTAGATCGTACGATGCCTACATAGGTACTCATTATTTGCCCCACTTCTTTGGAGCTTTGGGTGATTAATACCATTTCTTCCGATGCTTGTACGCCTTCGTCGTTCCAGGCCGGAATATCTTCCTGATAGGTATAAGAGTCTATTAAAGGGAGGGAATGTTTAGCGGCAGCATCGGCATAAACCACTGCTTCAATCAGGGAATTAGATGCTAAACGGTTTCCTCCGTGTAATCCGGTACACGAACATTCACCTGCCGCATACAAGCGTTTGATAGATGAGCAGGCGTTTAAATCTACTAATATACCTCCGCATAAATAATGGGCAGCCGGGGCTACCGGGATATATTCTTTTGTAATGTCAATCCCTATCTCCAGACACTTCTTATAGATATTGGGGAAATGCTTTTTGGTTTCTTCCGGGTCTTTATGTGTTACATCCAGGAATACATGATCGTCTCCACGCAGTTTCATTTCATTATCTATTGCACGGGCTACAATATCGCGGGGGGCCAGCGACAGGCGTTCGTCGTATTTCTGCATAAATTCTTCGCCGTCCATCGTACGAAGCACGCCTCCATATCCGCGCATAGCTTCTGTAATCAGGAACGACGGACGGTCGCCCGGATGATATAAGGCGGTGGGGTGAAATTGTACGAACTCCATATCCTTTACTGTCCCTTTGGCTCTGTACACCATGGCAATTCCGTCGCCGGTAGCTACCAGTGGATTGGTTGTCGTTTGATAAACAGCGCCAATGCCTCCGGTAGCCATCAGCGTTACTTTCGAGAGGAAGGTATGGATTGTACCTGTTATTAAATCCATTACATAAGCTCCGAAACATTCAATATCAGACGTCTGGCGGGTAACCGTCACTCCCAAATGGTGCTGAGTTAGTATTTCTATAGCGAAATGATTATCGAATACCGTTATATTGGGATGTCTGCGCACAGCCTGTATCAGGCTATCTTGTATTTCGGCGCCGGTAGAATCTTTATGGTGGAGGATACGAAATTCCGAATGTCCGCCTTCCCTATGCAAATCAAAGTTTCCTTGTTCGTCTTTATCAAAATCAACGCCCCAACTGATAAGTTCTTTAATTTGTTGGGGAGCATTGCGGACAACCATTTCTACCGTTTCACGGTTACTCAGCCAATCGCCGGCAATCATCGTATCCTCAATATGTTTCTCGAAATTATCGGTAATCAGGTTCGTTACCGAAGCAATTCCTCCCTGTGCAAAATACGTATTCGCCTCTTCCAGATTCGTTTTAGCAATCAAAGCCACCTTCCCTTTATTTGCCACCTTCAAGGCAAAACTCATCCCGGCTATACCGGAACCAATCACTAAGAAATCAAACCGTTTAACCATTCCTTTGCTGTCTTTATTAAAATACAAAGTTAACAGAAAAACAAATTGTTTCGTTCATCAATATGAAAATGGATGAGTAAATAAGTATTATTCATGTGTCCGTGGAACATATGAAGCCTTTTTTCTTTTAGTTATAACAATATAATAGAAAGAAGACTGTCAATATGTTTCTAATTTCTCTATATTTGCAAAAACTAATTGATTTATTAATTAAAGGGGCCATATTATTCAATTCATGATACACAGAATTATACAAAACAAAACAGCTAATATCCATTATCTTTTTCATAAAAACGAATCGTCCAACGAATTAATTATCTTTCTACATGGAGCTTATGCCGACCATACGTCATTCGACGGGCAGAAAGAAGCTTTCACGTCGCACTACAATGTAGTATTCATTGACCTGCTGGGGCATGGGCTATCCAATGTGTTTACAATGAAAGACCGGATCGATTCTACTCCCGAACAGCTAAAACGAATCATGGACTTGGAAAAATTTGAAAAAGCACATATTATAGGGGTTTCCCTCGGCTCGCTATTAGCCCAATATTTTGCGTTGAAATATCCTGACTCTGTAAGCTCTATCGTAGCAATAGGAGGATACAATATCAACGATAATAATGAAGAAATAAACAAAGCGCAAAAAGAATCCATAAAAAAATGCCTCTGGTTAGCGCTGACATCAATGAATAAATTTCGTCATTTTGTGGCCGATCAGGCGGTACATAACCCCGAAAACAAAAGGCTTTATTACCAAATGGCCCAGCAGTTTATCCGCAAATCATTCGTCGGTATGACTGGTCTGAATAAAATTATCTGCGAACGGAAAGATATTCTCTGCAACTATTCTCTCCTTATCCTTTGTGGAGAACTCGACATTGATTTAGCTAAAAATGCCGCCTTGCTATGGCATCAAAACACACCCGGAAGCAAATTCCAGCTAATCCCTGATGCCGGACATACAGCCAATATGGACAATCCAACTTTCTTTAATCAACTTGTTTTAGATTTTTTACCCTAATAATCCTATTTTTTGCTATTTTTGCCCTTAAAAAGGATGTTTAACTATTTAATTTTATCAACATGAAAAAGTATCTTTCTTTTATTTTGTGTTCTGTATTTCTAGTATTTTTAGTTTCCTGCGGCGATAGTGATAATGATAATGACAAGACGGGTACACAAACCGTTACTGTAAAAATCACAGGGTCGGCAAATCTTGTTATTGAGATAGTAGCCATTGCGACAGGAACAGGAGAAACACAAACCTATACAGATCTTGCCGTTAACCAATGGAGTAAAGATATTTCTTACGAAAAGGTTATTGCAGTATCGGCAGTCGGGAGTACTTCGGATGGAGCAAGCGGCAGCATGAAAATACAAATACTGAAGGGCAATACCGTTTTGAAAGAAAGTACCTCAGAAGGCAATATCCTTACAACAACGGCAACGTATTAACACGGATAAAGTCAAAACTTTATAAAATACAAAAATCGGGCGTATCCTTGCATGAAAAAGGGTGCGCCCTTTTTTAATTAGAGAACGCACCCTTGTACTAAATTATTCTTTTTAAAGTGTTGTCAGTTTCAAATTTCTCCAAGCAACTTTTATACCTCCTCCATCATGTATCTGAAGAGCAATACGTCCTTGTCCGGCGCCAATCTTATCATCGTTGAAATCTACCATTTCTTCGCCGTTCAACCATGTTTTCACATTGTCGCCCTGCACTCTTATACGCATCGTATTCCATTCGCCCATTTGTAAAATCGATTCTTTTTCATCGGGGATTTGGATAAGCCAGCCACGTCCGTATGATTCATAAATTCCACCGGTATCATGTCCGGGAGGCGCAACTTCTACCTGCCACCCGTTTACCTTTACTCCTTCTTCTATAAACGAACGGATAAATACGCCCGAATTACCATTTGCTTCTTGTTTAAATTCTACCGTTAAGTCGAAGTCATCATAATACTCACGAGTAGCCAGATAACCGTAATTCTTATCAGAACCGCTTTCGCAGAAAAGTAATCCGTCTTTTACGTACCATAATTCCGTTCCGTAAGCTTCCCAGCCTTTCAGATCTACTCCATTAAATAAATCTACCTCTTTCGTCTTACGGGGAAGTTCTTTGACCTTTATATTGCGGAAAGAGGCCGGATAACCATGGTCTTGTAAACAAATCACTCCTTTATGCGCCAAGCCGTATTCGGGAGCATCTGCCCACTTCCCACTATTCTTTCTGGCGAACCAATCATCTGTCCATGCTTCAAACTCCAGGATTTTCACGCCATTCAACCAATGTTCAACATGTCCATTGTCAAAAACAATTTGGGCGGTATTCCACTGTCCGTAAGGATTTACTTTCATTTTGCTTACATCCGGCGTGTACATAGCATAGTCCACTCCCATTTTTTGCCAGGGTTCCAATCCTTCGAAATTTTCGTCGTCGATTAATTGAAATTCCGGGCCGGTAACATAAGGCACGGCAAACTGTGGTCGTTCCACTACATGATACAACATACCACTATTCCCACCTTTGGAAAGTTTAAAATCCCATGAAAGAATAAAGTTTTCATACTGTTTATCGGTTACAATATAACCACTTTCGTCACTTCCTTCTCCTTTAGCCCGGATACAACCGTCTACTACATGCCAAGGCGTAGTAAGCGTTGGTCCATTGTAGTCTTTCCAACCATTTAATGTTTGTCCATCAAATAACAACTGCCAGCCATCTGCGATTTCTTCAGGAGTCAATGTGTTTTGCTTATTTTCCCCACAAGAAGAAAATAAACCTAGTAACATCGCACCTATGGCAACAAAGCCCGACTTAACAAATCTACCTTTTACTGATTTCATCTCTAATTTATATTTTGATTAAAAACAATGTCAACAGCAAAGATATAAATTCTCTACAAAAGATTAACCTATTTTATTACAACGATGCTTTAGTAACGTCTTACCGGATGAAAAATTAAGAAAAATCATTTCATAACAAATCGTTAACCAAACAAGAATACAAGGCCATGCTTTCGTTACATAAGGCCGGATAATTTCATGCCGTATATACGGCGGCACTAACTCTGTAGTAGAAAGCCCAACAATCACCAGGGTTACAATAAACAACCATTTATTGTATTTTTTATTCGTTGACGGACTACAGATATACCATATAGCCACGCCAATCATGGCTATTATATAACCGCTCGCTTCAGAACCGGTAGAAAACAACACTGTAAATAACAACACATTGGCTAATAACATAAGCCTGAAACGAAGGTTTTTATATTGTGAAATACGTAAATAAGGTAAAAAGAACAGGAATAAGCCGGGAATAATCAGCCATAAGTCGCTATAATAAGGATTACCGGATAATTTCCTGACCACTCCGAGTAAAGATACATTTTGAGAAAGGGCAAACATGTTTTTTATATTCTTTGATTGCAAAACAGCAAACCATTCTTTGTATTGAGATATAACATATTCGTACCCCGGCGTATATAATACCGGAATAAAAAGAAACAGTAAACCCCAGAAAACACAGGAAAGAATAAATCTAAGCTTATGTTTGGAAAAAAAGAAAAAAGCTAATCCTACAATCGGATATATTTTTACAAAAGCGCCCAAAACAATGACAAAAGCCGCCCAAAAGTCTTTCTTTTTCTCAATCAGAGCAAAAGACAAAATAATAAATGCAGCGATCGAAATATTGAATTGCTGCATAGATTGCGCCGTCATTAATTCGCAATAAGAAAACCAGTAAACGATTACTTTTTGTGTATGGGTCAGCGGTAACTGCCGGATAGCGTAAAATAAGATAACCGTATTAACAACAACCCATAAAATAATACCTAATATATCCGGAAGCATAGCAAAAGGAGCAATGATTATTCCAAACAACACGCCATAATGGTTATTATCACCATACAGGTCCGGATATTCTTTATATAAGGAAAGACCATCTATCGCATGCCAATATACATATTTAAATATATTGTAATTATTATATTTGCCGATTAAGAATTTGATGATAGCAAAACAAGCGCCGGTAATTACCCATACCAATAAAATGTTTTTATACTTTCTTAAATGGAGAGCGCATAACTCAAGTCTTCTCTGTAAACACATATATATATTTAAAAGTTAAAAACGATAGGCTAAAGCAAGAAAGACAGTAGACGTCTTCTTTCTGTTCCTCATTGTACCTTGTATAACGGCTTTATCAAGAAAAATATTGCGCCTGCTATCAAAAATATCAAAATCAGAAAAAGAATAACCGGCTGATAGCTGAAATCTATCCAGGTTTATTGACAAATATCCTTTCAGATGATAATACAGCCATCTGCCTCCTCTGTTCTTTACGGATACTTCATTATAATACCCGGCTTTATCGTCTCGGAAAGTTAATGTCTCATTCGGAATAAGGTTGAAGAATAAACCGGTTTCCATATTGAATACAAGTACATCTTCTCCCGATTCTTTAAACAGGGGTAACTGTAAACGTAGCGCCGGCCTCACTAACAACGCACTACCGTATTCTCTTTTATATTGTTCTCTATACCACCAATTATCATCTTCATCACAACTGCCGCAGAGAAGAAACTGAAAAAAACTCATATCTTCTTTGCTACTATTACAAAACAGCCGGTTGAAAGACTGGTCCATCGCGTGTAGTCCAAGTGTAGCTCCTATGTATCGATTAAATAAAAACGAATAGCCAAGCTCTATTTCATAAGCTGATTGAGAATTTAATCCGCCGGCAAACTGAACTTCATGTCTGTAAAGCATCTCCTTCTGAGCAAAACAAATAGAAGGAATCATCGCCATTATCACAATAAATCTGTTCATTTTATGTATTACTTTTATTCGTATTCAACAATAAGAGACGAAAAAACGGTTATCCCCCTACTCTACTTTCAAAAAATAGTAGACAAAAGCTAGAAAATAAAATTATATATTTGCAAAAACATGAAAACAGGCGAACTCATATTATTGGCACAACGTATCCGGGCGCTTTCTCAAAACGGACTTATCTATTCATTAAGTGAATACGATACCGAACGATACGAGGAATTACTGCAGATAAGTAATAAAATAACATCATTAGCTACCGGATTAGGCGAAGAGATCATAAGCTCGTATTATATTACTGAAAAAGAATATGTTACGCCGAAAGTAGACATACGAGCCGTTGTCTTCAATCAAAACGAAGAAATATTATTAGTGAAAGAAAAATCAGATGGTCTTTGGTCGCTTCCCGGAGGTTGGGCTGATATAGGATACTCTCCAAAAGAGATTGCTCAAAAGGAAGTCAAAGAAGAAACCGGTCTGGAGGTGCGCCCTATTCGTTTGCTGTCTGTGGTCGACATGAGTAAACATCCACATCCGCCTATTCCCTCTTATGTTTATAAGTTCTTTATTCTTTGTGAAATAACAAGCGGAGAATTTACTCAAACATTTGATATCCTCGGAAAAGGCTTCTTCTCTCTAGACAACCTACCTCCATTATCTTTGGAACGCGTTCTTCCCGAACAAATAGCAACTATGTATGAATACGGTAAAAAACCTTCTAAAGACGTTTATTTAGATTGATTTTTTTATATTTGTGTAACTTTATCGTCCAACACCTGATTCAATTACAAGTAACGCTCGAATGTGGGATTTTTTCTTTTGCAAGCCAAAGTATGATTGGCTATTACAATAAATTGTATACCTTTGCACATTCAAACAATCCAAAGAATGAATTATAATACCGAACTGAATAGGTTGGCCTTACCGGAGTATGGCCGCAATATCCAAAACATGATTGATTATTGCATTACGATTTCCGACAAAGAAGAACGTCAGCGTTGTGCCAACACAATCATTAATATAATGGGAAATATGTTTCCTCATCTTCGTGATGTAAATGATTTCAAGCATATTTTATGGGATCACTTGGCTATTATGGCCGACTTTAAACTGGATATTGATTATCCTTACGAGATTATTAAAAAAGAAAATTTATACAGCAAACCTCCCCGCATTCCCTATAATAACGCCCGCATTCGCTACAAACACTATGGCAGGACATTGGAGCTGATGATAAAAAAAGCAAATGAACTGGAAACGGGGGGAGAAAAAGACCAACTGATCAAACTATTGGCCAATCAAATGAAAAGGTCTTTCCTCACCTGGAACAAAGAATCGGTAGACGACCGGAAGATATTTAAAGACCTCGACGAATTATCACAAGGTAAAATTGTATTGAACGAAGAAGAATACAAACTTACCGAAAGCCGGGATATTCTGGCAAAAAACAATAATAATAACAACAATAATAATAACGGAAAGAAAAATCATTCCCGAAAAAACAGATGAGTTCGTTTGTCATAGAAGGCGGTTGCAGATTATCCGGTGAGATTGTTCCTCAGGGTGCAAAAAATGAAGCGTTGGAAGTAATCTGCGCTGTATTACTTACATCCGAGAAAGTTACTATTCATAATATTCCCGATATATTAGACGTTAATAATCTTATTCAGCTCTTACGCGATTTACGGGTAAAAGTAGAACGGTTATCGCCTGATACCTATACTTTTCAGGCAGACGAAGTAGACATTGAATATCTACGCACAGATGAGTTTTTACATAAAAGCACATCACTCCGGGGGTCGGTCATGATTGTAGGCCCTTTGGTTGCACGCTTCGGCAAAGCATTGATTCCCAAACCAGGCGGCGACAAGATTGGAAGGCGGCGCCTGGATACTCACTTTATAGGAATACAAAAACTGGGGGCTTCTTTTCGATATGATTCCGAGCGGCATATTTATGAGATAGAAGCAAGCCGGTTAAAAGGCGCTTATATGTTACTGGATGAAGCATCCGTTACCGGGACTGCTAATATCCTGATGGCCTCTGTACTGGCCGAAGGGAAAACAACCATTTATAATGCCGCTTGCGAGCCGTATTTACAACAATTATCAGCGATGCTGAACAATATGGGAGCCTGCATATCGGGCGTTGGTTCCAACCTGCTTATCATCGAAGGGGTTGATTCACTCGGCGGTACAACGCATACGATTCTTCCGGATATGATTGAAGTAGGAAGTTTTATCGGAATGGCAGCTATGACGGCTTCGGATATTACGATTAAAAACACGGGGTACGAACAGTTAGGTATCATCCCGGAGTCATTCAGGCGATTAGGCATTACGGTAGAGAAACAAGGAGACGACATTCATATCCCGACTCATAGTAATTATGAAATAGAAACATTTATCGACGACTCAATTATGACGATCGCCGATGCTCCCTGGCCGGGTCTTACGCCAGACTTATTAAGTGTGCTCCTGGTAGTTGCCACACAAGCCGCCGGAAGCGTATTGATTCATCAAAAAATGTTTGAAAGCCGTTTGTTCTTTGTAGATAAACTCATTGATATGGGCGCTCAGATTATTCTATGCGACCCTCACCGCGCTACGGTGATCGGATTGGGCAACCGCTTTAAACTTCGCGGAGCTACCATGACATCCCCGGATATCAGAGCCGGCATAGCCTTACTTATCGCTGCAATGAGCGCCGAGGGAACCAGCCGTATTCATAACATTGAACAAATAGACCGTGGCTACCAGAATATAGATAGCCGATTGAATAATATAGGAGCGCGTATAACGCGCCTCTGAACCACCGGATTTACATGATAAAAAAAGATGACATCGTACCTATCGGCTATTTTGCCAAACCTCATGGTATAAAAGGAGAAATTAATCTTATACTATCCGGAGACGTTTCATTTGACGAATGGGATGAACCTTATATTATCTGTGAAATGGATGGTATTTTGGTTCCTTTCTATCTTGAAGAATACCGTTATAAGTCCGACACTACCCTCTTCGTTAAGTTGGAGCATATTAATTCCGATGAGGCAGCCCGCGAGTTCGCAAATCGTGAAGTCTTTTGTCCACCGGAAGTTGTTTTGGATTATGATGATGATCGCTTAACCTGGAGCCATTTTATCGGATACAAAGTTTTCGATAATGCACACGGTTTAGTAGGAGAAATAATCGATATAGACGAAAGTACCCTCAATATATTATTAGTAATTAACCATAATGATAATGAATTGCTGATACCGGCTGCCGAAGAATTGATTCTATCGGTAGATCATGATAGTAAGCAGTTGAAAGTTGAATTACCGGATGGTTTATTAGATTTATAGAAACGTTAATAAGCGTAAACTCGTTCCCTTAAGATACGGTTTTTTACTACTTTTGCGTTTTATACACAATTATGGCAGCGAAGCAGAATAAAAAAGGATCCAAGTCATTCTGGTACCGGATGCGGTTTAAATATAAACTTTCTTTCTTTAATGAAGGGACATTAGAGGAAGTTTGGTCGTTTCGTATGTCGCGGCTTACCGCTGTTTATATTTTCACTGTATTTGCACTTATCCTTGTCACTATCACTTCACTTATTATTATTACTACTCCCATACGTAATTACTTACCCGGATATCTGGATGTGGAAGTACGAAAGGAAATTATGGAGACTGCTCTTCGCGCCGATTCCTTAGAAAGGGTATTAGGCATCCATTCACTTTACCTGGAGAATGTAGTCGGATTATTAACCGGCACAATGCCTTTGGACTCTATTCGCGAAATTGATTCACTTGCCCATGCCCATGCGAACTATGAAATTCCCCGTTCCCAGAAAGAAGTAGACTTTGTTCGTACTTTCGAGGAAGAGGAGAAGTATAATCTTACAACGTTAAATCTGAATCATACCCCCACAGACGCTATCTTTTTCTATAAACCGGTCAATGGGATTATATCAGCCCACTATGAAGCGGATATCCGTCATTATGGGGTAGATGTGGTAGCTGCGCCGAAAGAGAGTGTATTAGCTACGTTGGATGGTACGGTTATATTCACCGGTTTCGACCCGCAATTTGGAAACGTTATACAACTTCAACATAAAAACGGATTCATTTCTATCTATAAGCACAACGAATTGCTGCTAAAAAGGATGGGTGATCAGGTAGCGGCAGGTGAAGCCATTGCTTTAATAGGTAATACCGGCAACCTTTCTACCGGCCCTCATCTGCATTTTGAATTATGGCTTAAGGGAAGTCCTGTAAATCCTGAAGAATACATCGTTTTCTGATTTATGAAGAGAAAATTAGCCATATTAGGTTCAACAGGTTCTATCGGGACACAAGCATTGGAGGTGGTGAACGAACACGCCGATCGTTTCGAAGTATATGCTTTAACAGCCAATAACCAGGTGGATTTATTAATCGAACAAGCTCGTCGGTTTCTACCGGAAATGGTTGTTATTGCTAACGAAGATAAATATACTCAATTAAAAGAAGCATTAGCCGATTTGCCCATAAAGGTATGGGCAGGTACAGACGCTATTGCCCAAGTGGCGGAAGCCGAACCGATTGATATGGTCTTAACAGCCATGGTAGGTTATTCCGGCCTAAAACCTACCATAGCCGCTATTAAAGCAGGCAAAGCCATTGCTTTAGCCAACAAGGAAACATTAGTGGTAGCAGGAGAACTTATTACATCGCTTGCCGCTCAACATAAAACACCTATATTACCGGTTGACTCCGAACATTCCGCCATTTTCCAGTGTTTAGCGGGAGAGTGGGAAAACCCTGTCGAAAAAATAATATTAACGGCTTCAGGCGGCCCGTTCCGAACCAAAACAATAGAGGAACTGGCAACCGTAACCAAAGCACAGGCGCTAAAGCATCCTAATTGGACGATGGGAGCCAAAGTGACCATCGACTCGGCCAGTATGATGAATAAAGGTTTTGAGATGATCGAGGCGAAATGGTTGTTCGGCTTAGCTCCGGAACAGATACAGATAGTCGTTCATCCGCAATCTATTATCCATTCAATGGTACAGTTTGAAGATGGCGGTATAATGGCGCAACTAGGTATTCCGGATATGAAGCTGCCTATCAGTTATGCCTTTTCATATCCGAAACGTTTAAAGAGCAAAGTGCCCCGGCTTGATTTCAACGTCTACAATACATTGACGTTTGAAGATCCGGACAGGGAACGCTTCCGCAACCTGTCGTTCGCCTTCGAGGCCATCCGGAAAGGTGGAAATATGCCTTGCATAGTAAATGCTGCCAATGAAATAGCGGTAGCATCTTTCCTTCGCGACGAAACCGGCTTTTTGCAAATGAGCGACATAATAGAAAATACAATGCGGAAAGCATCCTTTATTGCCAATCCTTCCTATGAGGATTATGTAAAAACGGATGCTGAAGCCCGGAGTATCGCCTCCGGATTAATATAAAACCAATTAAAAACAGACGTAGAAATTAATGGAAACATTTTTGATAAAAGCATTACAACTCATACTGAGTTTATCGATATTAGTAGTTATTCATGAGTTCGGACATTTTCTTTTTGCCCGTTTATTTAAGGTAAGAGTAGAGAAGTTTTATTTATTCTTCGACCCTTGGTTTGCTTTATTCCGTTACAAACCCAAAAGCAGCGAAACCGAATATGGCATCGGCTGGCTCCCATTGGGCGGCTATTGTAAAATATCCGGTATGATAGACGAAAGCATGGACAAGGAACAAATGGCGCAACCTCCACAACCCTATGAGTTTCGTTCCAAATCAGCCGGAAAACGTTTACTGATTATGGTTGGAGGTGTTTTATTTAACTTCCTGTTGGCGTTATTTATTTACTCAATGGTTCTCTTTACCTGGGGAGACAAATATCTTCCGTTGGAAAACATGAAAATGGGTATGGACTACAGTGAAACCTTCCATAATGTTGGGTTCCAGGACGGTGATATCCTTTTAAACGCTGACGGAGTTAAGTTGGAACGTTTCGGGATGGACGCATTCCGTGCAGTGACCAATGCAAAAAGTGTAACCGTTCTTCGGAATGGAATGGAAACCGTCATCCCCATCCCGGAAGATATCATGCAACGTGCATTACGCGACAAACAGGGTTTTGCCTCCATACGTTTCCCCATGATCATTGACCGGTTGGCCAACAACAACGTTCCCGCCGCATTGGCCGGATTACAACCCAAAGACAGTATCGTGTCTGTCGACAACAAACCAACTCCCACATCCGACGATGTAAGTGCACAACTCAGCGAAAAAAAGAATCAGGAAGTAACCATTGGTTTTTATCGGAATGGCATAGAACAAACAGCACAAGTAAAGCTTGATTCACTCGGAAAACTTGGAATCCAGACCGTTTCACCCAACCAGATTTACACGACCGTAACAACAACATACGGGTTCTTAGCCTCCTTCCCCGCCGGTGTCCGTTTAGGAGTTAATACATTAAAAGGATATGTTGGCGACATGAAATATGTATTCACGAAAGAAGGAGCTTCCAGCTTAGGCGGTTTTGGAGCAATAGGCAGTTTATTCCCCTCTCAATGGGATTGGCGTTCCTTCTGGATGACTACCGCTTTTCTTTCCATTATCCTTGCCTTTATGAATATTCTTCCTATCCCGGCGTTAGACGGAGGTCATGTAATGTTCCTACTCTACGAAGTCATTACCCGTAGAAAACCAAGCGATAAATTCCTCGAATATGCACAAATAACAGGCATGCTGCTTCTATTCGGTATATTAATCTATGCCAACGGCAACGACTTATTTAGATTTATCTTTAAATAACAGCTTACGAACGACTTATTTGTAGACCTGTCCGGGAAAGTGACATGTCTACAAAGCGAGCGTTCGGGCAATGGGATTCCATTGAAAGTATTCTTCGGATATGTCCGGCAGCCTCTGGGTCTTTGGCTACGATGTAGAGGTAGCCTCCCCCTCCTGCGCCGGGGAGTTTATAGCCTAAGGCATAGTCTTTGATAAGAGATATTATTTTTTCTACAGCAGGTGGGTTGGTACCTGAATCGATCGCTTTATTTTGTTCCCACGTTTTGCCTATAAGATGGCCATAGGTATCAAAGTTTCCGCATTGGATAGCTTCATACATACCGAGCGCATGCGCTTTCATAATATCTAGCAGTGATAAACGATGTCCTTCATTAAGGAACATGCCGCATACAATTTCGCCCAGAATATCTTTAGCCGTACGGGTAATACCTGTATAATATAAAAGATGGCAGGGACGGTAAGCTGCATCGGTAAAGAGATAATCCGGTAGCCAGCGGACAAGCGGGTTTTGAAAAAAGCCTTCCTCCGTTTGCAGAAGTTTAAGGCCATGCAACACACCTCCATATTGATCTTGCCAGCCACCGCCGGTAGTAAGGAGTTGTTCGAGAATAAGCGTACGGTTGCCTATTTCATTCTTATCCCAGGCAAGGCCGCAAAAGTTGGAAAGCGCTCCTAAAACCGTTGCAGCAAGGATAGAGCTAGTTCCAAGACCCGACCCGGCAGGTATGGCGGATAGAAGCGTTAATTCAATGCCATTACCGAAAGCTTTGAGCTGTTCTTCCAATGAACTGAATGGTTCCATCGCAAATTTAGGTAAAAACCCAGCAAGTGAAAGTGCTGCCTTCGGAATAGAGAAAGGTGAGCGCACTTTATTGAAACTTCGCAATTCATCCCAGGTGGAGATCTCTTCCCTTGCTCCCAAATCAATAGAACGAAGGATGATTTTGTACTCGCCGGACGGCTTCACATACGTTTGTAAAGGGGGCTGGCCATTTAATTCAATAGCTACATTTACTACGCTTCCACCTGCATAGAGACAGTAAGGAGGAGTGTCTGTCCATCCGCCAGCCAAATCAATACGTACCGGGCTACGTCCCCAGACAATCTGATCTGAAAAGACGTCAAGGTGGGGTGATTGCCGTTTGTTTCCCATTGTCTCCACCAGTCCGTCACGCAAAAGGTAAAAAGCTTTTTCCTGTTCCAGCAGATAATCCTCTCCTAATAATTGCATTGTTCGGGCTTGGAACATATGGTTATGTATGCGCTTCATCAACGGAACATCGCTGGAAAGAGGCGAGGGTAACGGGATATGTTCAGAAACGAATTCAGTAGAAGCGTCTGCCAGGTCGAGTTGATAAAAGATGCTTTGTTCATGGTTCGCAGCTAAAAGCGACCAGTTTTTCGCACGAAAACCTCTACGTTGCGTCTCCAACCGGCGAAGATTAGCCCTGTCTGTTATTTCGGTTGCCGACACTTTAGGTGTTTTTCTCCAGATCTCTCTTGCATACGTATCTTCCGGGGAATCTATCATCCAACGTAACAATTCGCCTGCTACCTTTAAATCACTCAAGACAGGAAATAAAGGATATGCCTGTATATCCTGCCGGGGGACAGAGTCTAATCCTCTCTTGGCAAACCAGGCAATAACCGAATCACCCATAAAAGAAGTATCCGCATCATTCATCATCCCCCGAAAGGTATCATCCATGCCGTAAGGGCGTATCACCCAATTGTTATCGCCAATAGGTATGATATCTATACAAATGCCGGGGGATAAAGAAAGCGTCCATTCATTTTCGGGAATACCTGTCAGAATATGGCTATGGCTGATTGACCAATTCTTCCCGATAAAACTATTTTCTATCCACAATTCCGAATTAGCAGAGGTAAGAGTTATCTGTATCTCTGCGTTTTGGACAAACATAGCCGGATGAGGTTTCACTTTACGCTGCATAATAACATGCTGGTCGCGAACAAGATTTTGAACAGCTAAGGTAGATGATATCAATTCCCGTCCTGTACCGTAATGATAAAACTCCCCTCCCGGCAAAGGAAAGATAGCGACGGTGAGTTTGTTAAGTTCTTCGTCTGCTATCCGGGGATTTTCACCCAATGATAAACCAAATTCGGAGTAAAGATCATACATCCTAAGCGATTTGCCATCGGCGGAATAAGAACGTTTTATCAATAATTCGACAGCCTTATCACTTAATAACCAGATTCCGATATCCATTAAAAAAAGATGTGTTTGAGCAAGTGTCGCCAACTCGCCAAGAGATGGTTTTTGCAACATAAAATCAAGATGTCCCGGTATTTTCCTATTTGAGAGAAAAACACCGTGATGTGTAGCCAAAACCGGATCTACCCACAAACCATAACATACCACATCTGCTTCAGGAATAGCTTGAAGAGGCTTGGTAGAACGAATATATACATCACCACTGGCTATCAGGGTATGAAACGAAGCTGGCGCCTTATCCATTATTTCCTTGTATAAAGGAAGTTGCAACGATAAAAGATCTTGAGAGAGCCGCTGTCCCCTTGCCCACCTGAATACCGGAACAGGGGTAAGTATTTTTCCCGAAGGGGCATAGGCAGGCAACCGGCGGCTTTGTCCTCCAGCATGAAGTAAAAGACGTTTCTCCTTTGCCAGCCAATCGGTAAAGGTACACTCATCTCCCATAGCGCCATTCTCATGACGGTAACAGGATTCAAGGAGCCATGCTGTTCCACCTCCCGAACCAATCCGTTCGCCTTTGGGATCCGAAGTACAAAACCATTCATTTTCTGTCGTACCTTTCAATTCGTGAAAGAAATCTGCCAGATTAGGTGGCAGAGAAAGTAATTTCTTCATATAATATATGTATAATCTATCGTTTTCTTTTCAAACGGTGAAGATACTATTAATTTTCCGTAGAAGTCACTTTCCTCTATATCTTAAATAAGATTGATATTCAGATAAACTCCTTATCTCCCAAATTTATTCAAAGTATTGATTTCATATCAGAATAAAAAGTTCTAAGAATATTTTTAAAGGGAAAAACTTATCTTTTGGTAAATTATAAAACAGGTAGTGCAGTAGAGATGTTAGTTATTGGTGCTAAAGAATATAATTTAGCTAAAAACAGATAAAGAGAGGTGGTTCTCATACTATTCGTAAACAAAACCATCTATTTTAATAATAATTTGTTACTTTTGCAGCCGATTTGGGTTAATATAAACATTTAAACAGATAGTCTATGGCAAAGTCGATAAAAGAAGAGGCCCTTCGGTATCATGCGGAGGGAAAACCGGGGAAAATTGAAGTAGTGCCTACCAAACCATATAGTACGCAGGCTGATTTATCGCTGGCTTATTCGCCGGGAGTGGCAGAGCCTTGCCTTGAAATCGAAAAAAATCCGTTGGATGCTTATAAATACACAGCAAAAGGGAATCTTGTAGCGGTTATATCAAACGGGACAGCCGTCCTTGGGCTTGGCAATATCGGCGCTATGGCGGGAAAACCCGTTATGGAAGGAAAAGGGTTGTTATTTAAAATCTTTGCAGGTATTGATGTATTCGATATTGAAGTGGATGAAAAAGATACCGAAAAATTCATTCAAACCGTAAAGGCTATTTCACCTACTTTCGGAGGGATTAATCTGGAAGATATTAAAGCGCCCGAATGTTTCGAAATAGAAACACGACTTAAAGCCGAACTCGATATCCCGGTTATGCACGACGACCAACACGGGACAGCGATCATTTCCGGCGCCGGACTGCTGAATGCGCTTGAAATCACCGGTAAAAAAATAGAAGAGGTAAAGATTGTTGTAAACGGGGCAGGTGCCGCATCCATATCTTGTACCAAACTTTATATGATGCTTGGCGCTAAAAGGGAAAATATCGTCATGTGCGATAGTAAAGGAGTACTTTCCATTCATCGCACAGACCTGAATAGCGCCAAGAAAGAATTTGCCACGGAACGTGATATTAAAACGCTCGGAGAAGCAATGGCTGGTGCGGATGTATTCCTCGGACTTTCCGTAGCCGATGTACTTACAGCAGAAATGGTACAATCAATGAATGAGAATCCAATTGTTTTTGCGTTAGCCAATCCGAATCCTGAAATCTCATATCAGGAAGCAATGGCTTCACGTAAGGATATTATATTCGCCACAGGACGTTCGGACTACCCTAATCAGGTAAATAATGTACTCGGATTCCCCTATATTTTCCGTGGAGCATTGGATACACATTCGAAAGCGATTAACGAAGAGATGAAATTAGCGGCTGTTAAAGCCATTGCTTCGCTGGCCAAAGAACCTGTACCGGATGTTGTTAATGCGGCATATCAATTAGAACGCACCACTTTCGGCAGGGAGTATATTTTACCCAAACCATTAGATCCACGATTACTTACAGCCGTATCTATTGCTGTAGCCAAAGCTGCTATTGAGTCGGGAGTTGCCCGCAAAACAATCACCGATTGGGATGCCTATGGCAATCACCTTCGTGAAATGATGGGTTACGATAATAAACTAATCCGCTCGTTCATGGATATGGCGCGTAAAAATCCAAAACGGGTTGTTTTCGCCGAAGCCAATCATGCCAATATGCTCAAAGCTGCTATTGAAGCGAAAGCCGAAGGTATTTGTATTCCGATTTTATTAGGAAATGAAGAACGTCTGCATAAAATTGCTGCTGAAGAGAATATCAATATTGATGATATCGAAATCGTCAATCTTCGTCACGACCGCGAGAATGACAGAAGAAGCCGCTATGCACAGATTTTCTCTGAAAAGAATACGCGAAACGGCGTCACTTTCTCTGAAGCCTATGAAAAGATGGTTGATCGGAATGCATTCGGCATGATGATGGTTATGACAGGCGAAGCCGACGCCTTTATTACAGGCGTTTACAGTCGCTATTCCGAAGTTACTAAAATGGCAGAAGAAATTGTTGGTATCCGTCCTTCCTACAATCACTTCGGAGCCATGAATATTATTATCTGTAAAAAAGGAACTTTCTTCATTGCTGATACATTGATAAACCGCCATCCGTCGACCGACGTCTTAAAGGATGTTGTCCGCTTAACACATGACGCCGTAAAGTTCTTTGCTTACGACCCCGTAATAGCTATGCTTTCATACTCTAATTTCGGTGCCGACAAGCAAGGAAGTCCGCTCAAAGTACATGACGCGATTGAGTATCTGCATAAAAATTATCCGGATATTATAGTAGACGGAGAAATGCAGGTTAATTTTGCTTTCAATAAAAAACTCCGCGACGAAACCTACCCTTTCAGCAGGCTGAAAGGAAAGGACGTCAACACCTTGGTATTTCCAAATTTAAGCTCGGCTAACAGTGCCTACAAATTACTTCTCGAAATGGGGGTAGGCGAAACAATTGGCCCAATCCAAATGGGGCTTAATAAACCAATTCACTTCACCGATTTAGAAAGTTCAACACGTGATATTCTGAATTTAACGACAATTGCCGTTGTTGATGCCATTGTGCAAGAACAGATCGAGAAAGCCAAATAGAAATGAAAATGGCATAAAAAAACAGGCTTCCTTTGCTATAAAGCTTTCGGAAGACTGTTTTTGTGTATATATTATAAAATCTTACTCTTACTAAATGCAGTTAAGCTTTAACTGCATCGGCGTTAGTTTGGTTTACAAGGCGACGTATCTGAGCATTTATTTGCTGGCTCATAGCTCCTCTTCCAATGGCCTGGTAATGTTCGGCCTGATAACGCAACATCTCTAAAGTACGCATACTTTTTTCGTTCTTTCTTGTCATCATAATCATACTTTTTCTTTTTAATTCCACTACAAAGATAACAATTTTCACTTAGAAAATGTTTTACAACATATTCTTTCAACATGTATTTATGGTTTGTTAATATCTAAGAGTGGATTTATACACTATTTATACTTTGCGTGGTTCAAAATCATGGGATAAAGACAGAAGTTGAGATCCATTCCAGATTCCATAAAAAGACAAAAGCGGGATGTATGAGATCCCGCTTTATAAAAGTATTTCGTAACTATTTTAACTTATGACTCCTGTTCAACTCCCCATTGTTGCTTAGCCAAACGCTTGTAGTTATTATATCTCCACTTGGCGTTTTCTTTAGCGGCGGCAAATAGGTCGGCAGCTTCTGAAGGATATTGTTTCATCACGGAAGAGTAACGAACTTCACCTTTCAGGAAGTCTTCAAATGCATCCCACTTGGGTTCTTTGCTATCCAGAGTGAAGGGGTTTTTACCTTCATTTTCCAATTCCGGATTATAACGCCACAAATGCCAGTAGCCACATTCTACGGCTTTGGCTTCTTCTTGTTGGCTCTTGCCCATACCGCTTCTTAATCCATGAGCGATACAGGGGGCATAGGCTATTACGATAGAAGGGCCGTTGTAGGCTTCGGCTTCACGAATCGCTTTCAAGGTTTGAGCTTGGTCGGCGCCCATAGCTATCTGCGCTACATACACATAACCATAAGTAGAAGCAATCAAACCAAGGTCTTTTTTCCGAATGCGTTTACCAGCAGCGGCAAACTTGGCAATCGCACCCACAGGCGTAGATTTAGAAGATTGACCTCCTGTATTTGAATACACTTCGGTATCAAGAACCAATACATTCACATCGCGTCCGGAAGCAAGTACATGGTCTAAACCTCCAAAACCAATATCATACGCAGCGCCATCACCACCGATAATCCACTGAGATTTCTTAACAATAAATTTACTCAACGAGGCAATCTCCTTGCATATATCGCATGTGTCGGCATTTGCGTTTACAAGTGGCGTTATTTTAGCTTCTAATTCAATCGTTTTCGCTGCATTATCTTTATTAGCGATCCATTCTTCAAACAATTCTTTTTCTCCCGCCGGACAATCTTTCGCTATTGCCTCATTCATTAGCTTTTCAAGGCGTTTGCGCATGGTTTCAACGGCCATCGTCATCCCCATTCCATACTCTGCAAAATCTTCGAACAACGAATTTGCCCAGGCAGGGCCCTGTCCGCTCTCGCCCTTTGTATAAGGAGTAGAAGGTACGGAACCTGAATAAATAGAAGAACAACCTGTGGCATTCGCAATCATCTGACGTTCGCCAAATAACTGAGTAAGCAGTTTTACATAAGGTGTTTCTCCACAACCGGAGCATGCGCCCGAGAATTCAAATAAGGGTGTTGCAAACTGGGAGTTTTTCACATTGGCGTCTACATTTACCAAATGTTGTTTGCTCTTCACTTCCCCGACACAATATTCCCAATTGGGGGCTTCGGATAATTGGCTCTCCAATGGTACCATTTCAAGCGCTTTCCCTTGTTTGTTACCCGGACAAACATCAGCACAATTACCACAACCCAGGCAATCCAATACAGATACCTGTATACGGAATTTCATCCCGTCAAATTGTTTACCGATCGTTTTTAATGTATTATTGAACGGAGCTTTTATCTGTTCGGCTTCATCCAACACAAATGGGCGGATAGAAGCATGAGGACAAACGTAAGCACACTTATTACACTGAATACAGTTTTCGGATGTCCAAGCTGGCACGTGAGTCGCCACGCCACGCTTTTCATATTTAGCAGTGCCTTGTTGCCAAGTGCCGTCTTCTATACCCACAAATGTAGATACCGGAAGTAAATCTCCATCCTGTGCATTGATTACATTAACCACATTCTCAATAAAGGCTGGTTGTTCTTTCTTATCCTTTTCATCATCAAGAAGAGTAGCCCATTCGGGTTTTACGACTAATTGTTTGTATGCGCCACCCTGGTCTACGGCAGCATAGTTCATATTGACAATCTGTTCTCCCTTATTACCGTACGATTTAACGATGAACTTCTTCATCTGTTCGATCGCCAACTCCGCGGGGATTACCTTCGTAATTTGGAAAAAGGCCGATTGCAGAATGGTATTCGTACGGTTGCCCAAACCGATTCCTTCCGCTATCTTGGTGGCATTGATATAATATACGGTAATATGCTTTTTCGCAAAATAACGCTTGATCTTATTGGGCAGATGCTTTTCCAATTCTTCTTCATTCCAGATGGTATTCAGCAGGAAGGTGCCGTTTTCGCGAAGCCCTCGGGTTACGTCGTACATGCGTAAATAAGCCTGTACGTGGCAAGCCACAAAGTTCGGTGTATTTACTAAGTAGGTAGAACGAATCGGATCGTCGCCGAAACGAAGGTGGGAACAAGTGAAACCGCCTGA
>JAISDJ010000274.1 GCA_031264865.1 Tannerellaceae bacterium
AGCAGAAACCTTAATCTCCTGATAAGCCCGCTCTATCTGCTCATCCGTAAATTCCCCTTGTTTGGGACCATCCTCTTTCTCACATCCCACCATCACCAATCCAATCAGCAGGAATACCATCCATAATTTTTTCATGTCACAATCCTTGTTATTCCAAACTACAAATCACCGAGAGGAGCCGAAAACGTCCCATCAGTAATATTCCCTTTCAACATCTTACAATAGAAAGTCCCGGAAAGATGTTTCGCCGTTTTTTTAGTAATAGACAACTCGCCTATCTTCCTTGGAGCTTCACCCACATCACTTTGATCCGCAGTTGACATTCCTCCCGTAAACAAGACATTAATGGCAGCTGATCCACTTGGCGTCCCACAGTTAATATCGTAGGTCTTACCCTCTTCAATGGCATGTTCTATGCTAATGGTAAGCATATGCAGAGACATATTCGAGCCAAAAACCACATAACTCGTTTCGCTCACTTTAGTAAATTGAACCAACTCCCCCGATATATTGTACTCCTTCCCGCCGTACTTAAATTTAATGTAGCGATCCGTACCATCGCCCAGCAAATCCTCTGTACTGCAGGAGCCAAACACAATGGCTGCAACTATCAGCATCCCCAACCATAAAATACTTTTTGTTTTCATACTTTTATCATTAAAATTTTTCCTGCTCTTGCGGCTTCGCAGGGCTTGCCTTTTTCGAATAGTCACCAGTTCCCATTGTCTCTTTTTAGCTTTTCTTTTTTGGCGTGGACGCTACAGCCAATAGAGGGCAAACTATTCTCAAATTTGCCGTCTTCCTCTATGAAAACGTCATTGCTCATTCTTTCTCAATCTTTCTCAATCTTTCTTACGACCAAACCCTTATCTGTGTATATTTTAAGCAAATAGACACCCTGAGATAAAGCAGATATAGATATTTTTTCTATGAAATTATCCTCCGAAATCAACAACTTGCCTGTTAGCGAGTAAATTTCCACCCTTTTTACCATAATATCTGATTGTATGAATATACGGTCTTGTGCAGGATTTGGATATGGGGTGATTGACAAGTCCGATGAGACTTTTTGAGTGGCACTTGGACAATTTTCGTACATATTCTCATAATCCCTCCATATATCCGCATTTTGGTAAACATTTAATACTCCACAAGGTACTATGATCGTTATTTCATCATCAAATGCACCATAATAATAAGAATCGGTTTCTTCGTTGTAATAGTATCCCAAAACTGCCGGCACGCCTGATTGACAAAATACTGTATCCAAGTCCGTATAAGCAAATGCATTGGACCCAATGAAACTCACAGAATTCGGAATAATCATATTTGAGGACAAGCCACTAGCCGCAAAAGCATTTTTTCCTATCGAAGTAACTGTACTGGGAATTTCTATGTTTGTTATTTTTTCGCAACTAAAGAAAGAATGATCGCCTATTGAATGTATACCAGAATAAGCCGAATGCGTCGCAAAAGTAACGGAAGTAAGCTCAAAACAATTGAAAAATACGCCATCTTTGATTTCTGTTATTTGAGGAGAGATAATTATGTCGCCTGAAATTTTGTAACAGTCATAAAAAGCACTCTTGCCTAACTCAAATAAACTCAATGGCAATTCCAAATCACCCTCTAAATCATAACAATAAGCAAACGCATAATCACCTATAGCCAGCAATTGATTAGGGAGATCTAACCATGTTAAGTTAAAACAAGCCATAAAGGCAGAATCTCCAATAGCAATCAGATCCGATGGCAAATATATTTCCGTTAAGCCTGTGTTGCGGAAAGCATTTGTGGCTATCGCAGGTAGGGAAGCAGGGAATTCGATGTTTTTCAGTGATGTTTTCCCAGTTTGTGTGTCAGCAAAGTAGAAAGCATTTGTCGGTATTTCATTTGCCGGATAGCTAATCCACTCATCGTATAAAGTTCCTTTATCACCTTCGTAAGCCATGATAGTCGCGTTGCTTAAATCCAGGTTTGCCAGCGCAGGCATATTGTCGCGCATAAACTTCGTGTCGCGGGCATCGATGAATCCTGTCAACGTAAGGTGAGTTACGGTGGATATATTGGGTATATCCTTCAATGTGCCGGCTTCAGTAAGATTATAAATACCGGTTTCTTGTGCAAAACTCGTTGCTGCAACTAACATCAGCAACATAAACAAAGAGAATATTTTCTGTTTCATACCATCAATTATTAAATCACATGACTGTTTTCCTTTCAATATCACTCAGCCTCGCCTTGCGATCCTTCCTCCCCCTTCTTTTTATTCGCCTCATACCGCCCAATATGCTCCGCATACACCTCATTGTAGTGCTTGATAATTGCATTCAATTTAGGTACATAGAGCGTATAATTGGTTTCTCCTTTTATGATAATCAATGCATTGATGCAGTCAAACATCGTCCGCATCGATTTTTCCACGCCGCGACGGGCCTGAAGCATGTTATAGGCAGGCTTTTCCGCCGCGTTTCCAATATACAGGTCCGCCTGCTTGTCAAACGCCTTGTTTTTGGTTTCCAAAGCCGTTACCCAGCCCTGCAAGCCGAGTTTTTCCACATCGGCTGCTTTTTGGTTTAAGTCCTGGAGGAGGGAGGTAATCGCCGCCGTCTCAGCATCATACGACAGATGAGTAAGCGGTTCTGGACTGTTAAAACCGTCAATGATGATCATCAAACGGCGGGCAGCAGCGGCCACATCGGG
>JAISDJ010000297.1 GCA_031264865.1 Tannerellaceae bacterium
TTCATGGCTTTATAATCGCTGTGTCCAGTCCACTTCATTACGACCTGTGCCGGAATACCCAAAGACAAGGCATTACAAATAAATGTTCTCCGTCCGGCGTGAGTTCCCAGCAACGCATATTTTGGTGTTACTTCATCTATTCGCTGATTTCCTTTGTAGTATGTTTCCCGAACAGGTTCGTTTATCTCTGCCAATTCTGCCAGTTCTTTCAGATAGTCGTTCATCTTCTGATTTGTGATAACCGGCAACACCTTATCATATTCAAAATGAACGCCTTTGTATTTATCAAGAACCGCTTTACTATGATTATTCAATTCAATAATCAGACTGTCTGCCGTTTTTACGGTCGTTATCTCAATATGATTCTCCTTTATATCACTTCTTCTCAAATTGAATACATCGGAATACCGAAGCCCTGTGAAGCACTGAAACAAAAAGACATCCCGTACCCGGTCAAGGTATTTCTTTGTTTCCGGTATCTTATAATCTCTTAGTTTGGTAAGTTCTGCCCATGTGAGAAATATCACTTTCTTTTGGGTGGTTTTTAGCTTGGGCTTGAATATTTCAAAGGTGTTATTGCTATTGTATCCTTTCTTTTTACTCCAGCGAAGAAACCATTTTAGGAAGCCCATTTGTTTTCCTATTGTACTGTTACGTAGATTTTTCGTGTCCCGGAGAAAGTTCACATACTCTGTTAGTTTACTTTCGTTAAACACCTCAAAGGTCAAATTTTCATCAAAATCCTCCAAATGCCTTTTAGTTGCTGCAAACTTATCGTATGTTGCATCCGTCCAGTTATTTTGTACACCACACTCTTGTACAAACTCATTGAATGTATCCCAGAAAGAGATTGTTGGTTCTTCCGGCTCCGGTTCTTGCGGAATATTCTTCTTCAATCTATTGTTAAATGCCGTCTTCAATTGTTCGGTGGTTGGAATAACATCTATGACCTCAAATCCTTTGAATATATCCTGAATATCTGCATAGTATTTTAATAAGTCGGCGTTAATCTCCGCCGCTGTCTGTTTCAGTTTGTTCGTACAACCATTTTTAACTCGCTGTTTATCTTCATCCCACTTTGCGATATCAATACGATATCCGGTTGTAAACTCAATCCTATTGTGGTTATAAATAACACGCATACGGATTGGCACATTCTCAACTACGGGCTTGCCGTCTTTCTTTCTCTTTTCAAGGGCAAAGAGTATGTTTCGTTTTATATTCATCTGTGTGCAGCTTAAAATTTACACCCAAAAGTACACCCAATTTTTGATATATGCAACGATTCTCTATAATTTTTTATTTAGTTGTATATTTTATTTATATTTTGATTTACAAATATTTGACTATACATGACAACCTATGAGGGTTCAGGAGAAAGAGCCTCTCTCTCCGCTGGATAACACCGAACAACAAAGCAAATCCCTGTAAGTTACACACTTACAGGGATTTCTGTTTTTAGGCCAACGCAGAAAAAAGCATTATAAAGGCTCACCTGCAAAACCCTGTGTTTAGGCATAGAGCTTTGATAGCCGGAATAGAAAAAAAGGTATATCAAGAACTCCCCTGAGTTCTGCCCTGAACGATTTGATTTTTGAGTTGAAAGATTACGCCGATGCATTAGAGGATAAAGCCGCTTTTTGACTCTATCGGCGATTTGGGTGACGCATAGACGAAGTCAGGAAATAAATCCAAAACTATTTGAGAATTAGGTCACATCCATCTAAATCGAAGCCACAAACAACCACCTCACGCGAAACCGCCCAAAACTTCGGATATATCCTCTACTTTCGCTTCTCAAATCATTTAATTTTTAAGAAAATACAACAAGAGGATGATTTAAAAGGTTTAGCGAAGGTAATGGAACTTATACGAGCGCATAAGATAATATACAGAATAGATTAACTTAAGCAACTCACCATTTTTATTCTTCATTTAAAAGATGGATAGCATGCAGGGCTGTCAGGGCGGCTGTTTCTGTGCGGAGGCGGCTTTTTCCTAACGAGATAGGCTCGAACCCTCTTTTGATGGCGGCGGATACTTCTTCGGGGCTGAAATCGCCTTCAGGACCTATCAGTATCAAGGCGGCTTCTGTGGGATGATAGGTTTGCTTTAAGGTGGCTTTCTCTCCTTCATGACAGTGGGCGATAAATCTTCTGCCGTGGAAAGGTTGTTGGATAAAGGTGTGGAAGTCTGTTGTAGCGGTTAGCTGGGGTAGGGTGGCTTTCTGCGATTGTTTCATGGCGCTGACCAGTATCTTTTCCAAACGGGGAAGCTTGATTTCACGTCTTTCGGAGAAACGGCAGTTCAGGAAGCTGAGTTGGTTGATACCGATTTCCGTTGCTTTTTCACAGAGCCATTCCATCCGGTCGATGTTCTTGGTAGGGGCAACGGCCAGATGTAGATTGAAGTTCCATAAGGGCGGTTGTTCCTGACGGGCTATTACGTCAACCAGGCAGTGTTTGGGATTGGCGGAACGGATAATTGCCTGGTAGAAGCAACCTTTACCGTCAGTCAGGTCGATGGTGTCACCTTCCGCGAGGCGTAGTACACGGAGGGCGTGTTTTGCTTCTTCTTCCGGCAATTCGTGGAGGGTGTTTATGTCCGGTGCGTAGAATAGCTGCATGGGGCTTAACCTAAAATCATTCCGATAATCGTTGCCGACATGATAGATACCAAGGCTCCCCCAACCATTGCCGGGAAGCCAAAGCGGGTGATCATGCCACGCTTTTCGGGTGCCAGAACACCCATTCCACCCAATAAGATACCGATAGACGATATATTGGCAAAGCCACAGAGTATATAAGTAGACATCAACATAGACTTTTCGTACACAAACATACCGGCGGCTTTCCACTCCTGCATCTGGGCGTAGGCTACGAATTCATTCAGTATCGTCTTTTGGCCTAAGAGGGAGCCTACTACCATTATATCGTCGGCCGGGACACCTATGAGCCACATGAAGGGCGCAAGGATAGTTCCGGTGATGAACTGGAAGGTAAGGCCTTCGGATTTCCCGTTCGTAAATTCGGTAATCCATCCGTTTAGCCCGGTATAATGGCCGATTATATTGCTTGAAATGTAATTCACCAGGGCCACCAATCCGATGAAGACCAATAGCATGGCGGCGATATTCACCAGCAGTTTGACGCCCGTGGAAGTGCC
>JAISDJ010000333.1 GCA_031264865.1 Tannerellaceae bacterium
ATACGTTTCAAGGCTATTACGCCTGTTATATTCTTCGGACACTATACCGTCTGTGGTCGTGGGCCGTATTTCCCGGCAAAAACTTCGCATATAGAACGTTATGTGAAATTGGGGTGAAATCTTATAATTTTTTACAAAAAGGTGTTGACGAAAATAAACCTTAGATAAGAGAAGGATAGTAAAGCGCCGGAGTGATTAAAATCCGGCGCTATTGTTGATCGCTTATGGAAGAGTTGCTGTTCCTGTTCCATTGATAAAAACAACATTGTCTTCAAAAACCTTAGTTCCGTATTGTACTAATTGTTCAACGTCATTGTTAGGACCCCAAAAAATCTTGATGAGGTATGTTCCATCTTCAAAATCAATGGGCGTTTGATTACTGACAGCCGCGTTAAACAACCAAATATCTACTGTACCAGAAGCAACTGCGGGACTCGCCGCAGTCTGTGAGGTATTGGCGATGATAAATACCTTATTTGAATCACCGGTATTTGACCCCTGTAAATAGATATAACCTTGCCCTTGGGCAGTATAGGGAATGTTGTCAATAGTCAAACTCCCTTTCGTCACATCAAAGGAAGGTATATCATTTGTACCATTGTCGCACCCGGTAATACCCGCTAAAAACACCACTCCTGCCATTAAAAGTACGAATACCGAACATACGTGTTTTGTTTTCATAACAAAACCTCCATTCTATTTTCTATTACGGAGCTATGCTCCGAACTAATCGGCACCTTGTTCCGTGCCGGGATTAGAGATTTCAGGAGGTTCTTTGTTTTCATTATTTGCGAATACAAGGGCCTGTAAGATACCGAGGATATAATCTTGTTTTTCCTCATTGAGCGAGGAAAAATCCTTACAAACTTTGTCAAGTTTTTCTTGTTGCAGCATGGTTCCTCCTTTTCTTTGCTCACTATATGAGAAATTTATATTATATTGTGAGATTTGTCGATACTCATTTTGTGAAATAATACCTTGTTTAGTGAACATTTTTTTGTTATAGTTGCCCTTATGACCATCAGTGAACGGATCAAACAGGTCAGAAAAACCCTTAAAATGTCTCAGATAGAGTTTGCCAGAGCCGTATTCATCAGTAACGGCTATATTGCGGAACTGGAAAATAATAACCGCAAAGTAAACGACCGCATTATTCATCTTATTTCCCTTACATTTGGGGTTAATGAAACCTGGCTAAAAGATGGCAAGGGAAGTATGTTTTTTAAGACACCAGATGAAAAGTTTCAGCGCATGATCAGTCTGTTTAACAAACTACCTTCCAAGTTCCAAGATTACGTTATCGTACAAATTGAAACCCTCTTGACCATTACTAAAGACGATTAACTGTCTTATGTATAACAGTAAATCACTATATAATATTCGACAGGAAGATGTTTGTTGTTGTCAAAAACAAGGAATATCTTGAATATTTCATCGACAGTCGGGGCTTTAAGTGAGTAGAAAAGTATTTTTGCCAATATCTTTTATCCTATACGCTTCGCCGCCGTTGGCGGCTCGGGCAAAGGATGAATATCATTCTGTAGTACAGAATGATAGAAATAGTCAATATGGAATAAATGGAGCAAAATTTTGAAAAGAAATAATTTAAACGAAAAAGAAGCAATATTAAAAGGTCGAGGAAAATGGTCTGACCCGGGAGTTCCCCATAAGGGTTGGAACTGTACAGATATTGAAGATTTAGGTGGATTGTTTGGAAAATGTGAAATGTGTGAATCACAAGAAATAAGATATGTCCATTATATGAAACATCCCGATTATTTAAAATTGTTAGGCGTAGGATGTATTTGTGCGGGAAAAATGGAAGAAAATTATAGTAAGGCAAAATTACGTGATGATTTTATGAAAAAAAGATCATCAAAACGATTACGTTGGATAAATAATAATCGTTGGAAAATATCCCGAAAAGGAAACGATTGGATAGAGTCCGAGGGGTATATTATTGTAATGATGGAACAAAATGGTTTTTAGAAAGGATTAATAAAAAATGATAATATAGCACTAGTGTCCAAAACAAAGAAAGTATTTACCACACGAACTCCAATTGACCTGTAAAACACATCTCTTCTTTTTTCGGCGTCGATGGGTCTAAGGTCCATTCAAATAGGGACATCCTCTGAAACAGCATCGTTCTGATAACTGAAATAAACATTGTAAAGGATAGTTCCATCTTCTTCGTTTGTACTTTTAATATATAAAACAATAGATAGACTATCAACGCTATCCATAGCTGTGTCATCACCGCATTTTGAGAATTTCCGTAGAACCGTTTTATTTTCAGGTTTTGTTTTATCGCTTTGAAAAATAATTCTATCTGCCACCGTGCTTTGTATATTCCCGCCACCGTCGCCGGTGACCACTTCAGGTTATTGGTTATCAGGGTGATTTTCTTCCCCGTCTTTTTATCGCGGCTTATGATCTTTCTCAACCTTTCCGTCTTTGAATATTTTTTGAGTAGTATTTCATAGTCTGATACTATCCCCTTATTCTTTATTACTTCCCTCTTCCCTACCCTCCGATATACGGCGTTTTTCTTTAATCTCGTTACAAACCACGTCTTTTGACTATCTAAAGTACGGAAATACCCGTAATCCGTGTATCCCCTATCAAATACCACCACATCATCCGCCTTAAACGGAACTAACCGTATCTTCTGTATATCATGTTCCCTCGCCTTTGAATCAATAACAAAACACGGTATTTTTCCCTGATGATCCAATTTTACTGTTAATTTTATCCCCCCTTTGTGTTCCCGGAAGTCCGCCCAGGGAAACAATTTTAAACACAGGTCTATGGTAGTCGAATCAACACTGTACAAGGGATTTTTAAACCTGAACCCATGCGGTATCCTGCCCTCTTGCGCTTGTTTGAGGATGGTCTCAAATAAACCTTTAAACAACTCGGCGCTCCTATGTTTGTTGGCATAGGACAGGGACGACCGTTTTACTTCGTTAGCCTCAGCCGGAATACCAAGGTGATACCAACTATTTCTTTGGCTGTTCATGCCGGCTTCTATGCTTCTCAGCCCGTGTTGGCCTGATACCTGTCCAAATACCATACTGACAAACTGCGTCCAGCTTTTGAACCCTTTTGCCCCGTACTCCGTTTGGTGTTCCGTTACCAGATTTTCAAAACGAGATCTCGAAACCAGCCCTAGCATTTGTCCCAGAATCGTGTTATACTTATTCATGCCTGATCTCCTTGTAATATAAGTAGTTAGCTTTGACACTAAACACTTTATCATAGAGATCAGGCTTTTTCTATATCCTTGTTTTGGACACTAGTG
>JAISDJ010000373.1 GCA_031264865.1 Tannerellaceae bacterium
AACTTCGGATTTTCCATTTGCCTGTAAACAAGGTCCGTTTCCATATCAAGGAGCGAAACTATTTTGTTGAGAAAAATGATTTTCAACCGACTGTTTTTTGTAGGCTCTGTTTCCTCCAATTCTTTCAACGCATTAAAATCTATATAACTTGTATTTAGCTTTCGGATAAGGTCTTTTTTATCATTTTCTTTGTTTATATAGCTGAATAGGCTTTCTACAAAATCTAAATAGGCAGTAGTCATTTCTTCTACTTTCGATTCCTCAACATGATAAGGGTGTTTCAACAGTTGATATATCGGCTGATCTGTTAATTCCCAGTTTGACATAATGTTTTAACTCCTTTCTATTGTCAGTTAAATAATATATTTATTTCAAATTTGTTTTTCCCATAATATAACCTGTTCGATAAATTTCCATGTAACTCAAGCTTCGTCTATTTAGAGATAAGAGAGACTATCAATACATTTTTCTCATTTTTTTCTCTTAAATAGAACCATAGGAAACCTATTCTATACCTTTCCTTTATTTACTTTCTTTTCCTGAAAATCCATAGTAACAACAATTTATCTGCCCATTTCCATCTCAAATCTATCTGTAGGAACATCGTTCTGTAGGCGATTATTCTGTTTACTATTCATATTCCCAAAGTTGTATGTTAAGGTAAAGCTGAATTGTCGTCCTCCTCCCCAGAAATTATTTTCTTGCCTAAAGCCCTGACCGGAAGTAATTGTAGTCCATTTACGGGAATCAAGAATATCACGGGCACTAATACTGAAACTTATTTTACCAAAGGATTTACGTAATCCCGCATCTAATGAATAATTCGCTTTTCGATATCCTTGTGCAACCACTTGTTTGGCACTATAATTACCTGTAATCTGAAGATTATATGATTTCGGCAACTTGAGATTTGTGATAATTCGGGTATTCCAGGAAAAATTATCGTTACTTTCTCCAACTATCGGGATTGTACTCCCTTCAAGTGTATAAGCAAATCCACTTAGCTGATAATAAAAAAGATTTACTGTTGTGGTTAAATCAAAGCTTTTAAACAATTGGTTTTTTAAGATAAACTCTGTACCTGAAGAAGTAGATTGAGTTACATTTTCATATGTACTTTTCATTACATTACCATCCAGAAAACTGATACGTTGGATAACATCATTTGTTGTTCTGTAATAAGCCGATAATGAAAACAAGTGTTGACTCCATGTCTTAATATAGTTCAGTTCAAAAGCATTGGAATATTCCGGATTGAGTTCGGGATTTCCATAAGATATATTATTAGGGTCTGTTATATTGATAAATCCATTGAGTCGACTTCCCCACGGACGGGAAATACGACGAGTATAACTTATCTGAACTTCATTATCTTTTGGGAGCGAATAAGACAAAAAAGCGCTTGGAAACAAACTGAAAAGGTCATTTTCTGACGGACTTACATCAGATTGCATTTGATTATATTCTAATGAACGGGTACTCCTATGAGAATATTCACCACGCAAACCTACCTGAAATCCAAATTTATTGAGCCGGCCGGAATATGTTCCGTATATAGCATGTATATCATTATCATAAAGAAAACGGTTAAACAAATTTGTATCAAGAGTAGCATCATCTTTCGTTAGCCCGGAGAAAGTTTCAACCGGGCTATCATCACGGCTCAAAACCCCGTTATATCCAGCTTCAATTTTGTGGTTTTCGTTAAATGCATTCTGATAATCAAGCCGTATATCCCAATAGTTGTTTTTTTCATCATTCTTTTGTCGTTGATAGGAAGACTCTGTGTGGTTTTCAAAAACAGAGTGCTGATTATAAACAGAGGTGCTGTACCAATTCCATACATTGTATGCAGCTGTAAAGTCTATATAATGCGAATTGTTGAATTCATGTTTATAACCCAATTCAATATTTTCGCCGGGCATATCATTGTCGCCTGTTTGTGCCCTCCGACTATTCAGGAAGGAGTTTGTAACATTACTCAAATAATTAATGTCATTTGTGGATTTTCCACCACCGAACATAATATAGCCACCCACTGTAAAATGGTCTTTTGGGGTCAAATGATAAGTAGCACCCGCATTTCCCCAAAAAAAGTTGCTATACCCGTTGTTATCCGAAGTTTGATTAAGATAGGTTGTGTCTGTATCTGATATATTTGAGCGATTATTATACCCTCCTCCACGCCTTTTGTATTTACTATAAGATAATCCCGCATAAGCATCCAATTTACTACTGCTATAATTGTAGTTGAAACCGGTATTGTAACCTCCTAAAGTATTAGCTCCTATCTGCGCACTCCCGTAGTAACCCGCTTTGCGGTTTTTTTTAAGAACAATATTGATAATACCTGCTGTTCCTTCCGGGCTGTATCGGGCAGAAGGATTCGTAATGACTTCTACTTTATCAATATTTTCGGCCGGCAATTGAGATAAAACCTGAGAACGATTTTCGGCTGTTAGCCCGGATGCCTTTCCATTAATCCAGACCGTAACTGAAGTATTTCCCCTAAGAGAAATACTCCCCTCGCTGTCCACTTCCACAGAAGGAATATTTGTTAAAATGTCATTGGCTGACCCTCCGGTTGAAGAAATATTCTGATCCACATTGAATACCCTTTTATCAATTTCCATTCGCATCTGTGAACGCAATCCTTCAACTACTACTTCACCCAATGACTGAGTGCTTTCTTTTAGTGCGATTCGTTCTACATCAACTATGTTAAAAGAAGCAGAAAGGCTAACTTCTTTTTCAAATAAATCATAACCAATGAAAGAGGCCGTTAATATGTAATTGTCAAAAGGGATATTCTCTAATATGAAATTACCTTCTATGTCAGTTGTTGTTCCTTTTGTTATAGCATCACTACTTCCTGTTTTCTTAACGAAGACAGTAACGTAGCTTAACGGTTCATGGGTAAGAGAGTCGATAACAGTTCCGGTTATTCTCCCATTGTTGTTATTATTTGCTGCCGACAATATGGACACACTGCAAAAAATAACTAAACCTGCAACAAAAAATCTCATCTTCATCGTCTTTATTTTAATTGTTATTTCGCAAACTGTTTTGAGTGTAATTAAAAATACTATCTATGGTATCAAATTTAATACGCCGTTTGTTTTCTTAACAATATCTTTTCATCCTGTGTCATAGTTCCTATGGCGTCATCTATCGAACCTCATCTGCCAAAATTTCGCGTTACAAACGGCAGACAGATATATAACGCCGAATGCCAATACTCCCAGGTATGTCCTCCGTCGCGTACACGAAACTGGCAAGGAACTCCCGCTTTACGCATGGCCTGAATGAACTCGATATTGCAATCGAGCAGGAAATCATCGTCACCGCAATCTACAAACCAAGCGATCGAACGTAACTGTGACTTTCGGGTATCGTCCGCTTCTTCCAGATACTTGATGCAACTGTTCTCTATCACCGATTGGGTTAATATTCCCATTTTATCATCCGGCAAAGGCGAAGTTGCCACATTCTGTCCCGGAATCGACATCAATGCACTCATGGCATATACAGTAGAGAACAGGTCATAGTGGTGTTGTCCATAACTGGTCGCACCGCCGCCGCCCATTGACAGTCCGGCAATGGCCCGATATTTCTTATCATCTATTATCCGGTAAGTTTGTTCGATATAAGGGAGAAACTCCGTATAGAAGAAAGTTTCATATTTCCATCCCGGCATATCGAAATAACCGTTCCAATGCCCTTCCTGAATGCTTCCCCCCGCGTTGGGAGTGACAACAATCATTTCACACGCTTCACCTGAACCAACCAACTGATCCATTACATCTTTCAAGTGTCCACGCATATACCATTCTGTGTTCGTATCTGTCATTCCGTGTAACAAGTAAAGAACAGGATATTTTTTCTCCTCTTCAATTTCATAACTCTTTGGTAAAAAGATTGTAAAAGCCCGATTGGCTTTTAATATTTCACTATAAACCGAATCATTTACAACCTTACTTTGCGGTCCCCAAAATTGTGCGGAAGCTGTAATAGTTGTGCATAATAAAACTAAAAGGCATACTGCTTTCTTCATATATTTTGTGTTTTTAATGTTATTTAATGACCGGCGTTACAACCTCTCCCATTTGGGCGTCTGCCTTGTCATTTTTATCCAGATTAAAAATCATAAACTGTTTATTGTCATTTGTGTATGGAGTCCAATTGTTTTCCCCTTTTCCATTCGGATTCCCATAGTTAGCAAAATTACACCATGCATCTACCATTATATTGCTAAGTGCGTAATCGCCTTCCGTAAAAGGTCTCCATGCACGGGAAAGTGTTTGAAATATATACCAAAGTTCACTGGAATGATATGCTCCGGCATCATCACCTGGCAAAAGACGTGCGAATTGATAAGCATAAACGTTCTTATCTGCATCAGCACGATTCAGACAAAAATCAGCAATAGCTTCTGCTGATCCAAGATCTCCCATCCTCATATCTCCGGATACGAATCCTATCATATAAGGAACATCGGCAATGTTGCCATTTATAGTTGCCGAAGAAAAACTTTCTTTTGACACATATCCGTCGATAACAGGGAACTGCATAGCCCAATGTCCTTCTTTAGCATATTGGAAAGGCAATTCATATATCTCATTAGCTGATGCGGCTTTCATCTTTTCGAGTGTGTTATATCCTCCGAAATCCATCAGCGCTTTTCCTGAAGCCAACGCATTTTCATAGGAACCTTCTCCCATTCCGGCGCCGCCATTCTTGTCAAGGCCACCGGCACTCTGAATAATTGCACGGGATATCATCCCTTTTGTCAATGGAGATGATACAAGCGTTTTGACACTTCCTCCTCCTGCACTTTGTCCAAATATAGTGATGTTTAGAGGGTCTCCGCCAAATTGCCTGATATTATTCCGTATCCATTTCAAGGCGGCAATTTGATCCAGTATGCCATAATTTCCCGCCACACTATTTGTGCTTTCTTTAGATAGTTCAGGATGCACAAGGAATCCGAAGATACCCAAACGATAATTTATTGTTACAAGAATCACATCTCTGTCGGCCCAAGCCTCGCCGTCCATTTCCTTTTCAAATCCCCATCCCGACATATAAGCTCCACCATGTACCCACATAGCTACCGGGAGTTTAGCATCAACTTTTCCCGGCGCCGGAGTCCATACATTCAGCGTAAGACAATCTTCACTATACGGAGCATCCCCGTCTGAAAAAAACTCCTTATGGTAGAATTCTCCTTCTTTATGCGTTGCCTGCATGGCCGCATTACCGAATTTATCAGCCATTTTTACACCATTCCAGGCAATAACAGGTTGTGGTTCCCGCCATCTGTTATCGCCTGTCGGAGGAGCGGCATAAGGGATACCCTTATATATTGTAACCCCTGGAGTTGTGGCTTTTACTCCTTGAACTTGCCCTCCCTCTACTGTTATTATCGGGTTATCATTTACTCTTTTTTCACTACATGCCGTAAATAAAAACAGCACGAATACCCAGAACGTCAATCTTGTTCGTAACATATGTTTAGCTTATTTTGATGAATTATGATTTATACTACTTTGACAATTTCATTTCTTTACCATAGGCGATATATTGATCGGCTTTTCCGGTTTCAAAACATTATTGACTTTTACCTTCTGTGCTTTATTTATCTTTTGATCTATTTTGCATTTCACTTCATCGCTTGATGCTGCTACTAACCATTGGTAATTACCTTTAGCCAAATCCCATGAACTGCTCTTTTCGTTAAAAGAAGCCATATCCATAACATTCCATTTCAATGTTATAATTTCATTTTCTCCGGATTTCAATAGTTTCGTCTTAGCGAAGGCTTTAAGTTCTTTTTCCGGTTTTTCCAATTCGATTACCGGCGCTTTTACATAGAGTTCGACAACTTCTTTTCCTGCTTTTGACCCTGCATTCCGGATATTTACTTTTACCTCACAAACACCATTCTTAATTCCGGATTCTACCACTTCATACTCAAATGTTGTATAAGAAAGTCCGAAGCCAAAGGGATAAGACACTTGTTTATTAAATGTATCGAAATATCTGTAACCAACATAGATTCCTTCTTCGTAATTGGTGTA